>JAJRUF010000096.1 GCA_024277935.1 Gammaproteobacteria bacterium | reverse complement strand
CAATCCCTGTATCAACAACTGGAAAATATCTGCCGACCCGATACCTTAATTTCTTCCAACACATCCACATTGCCGCTAAGTATATTGACAGAAAAACAATCTGACAGCTTTAAGCGACGCTTTATGATTACCCATTTTTTTAATCCGCCTCGCTATATGCGCCTGTTAGAATTGGTAGCACCAGCAGAACTTGACCCAGACTTACTGAACACTATCACTGAATTTGCTGATATTAAATTAGGTAAAGGTTGCGTACAATGCAACGACACACCAGGGTTTATAGCTAACCGTATTGGTACATTCTGGATGCAAACTGCCGTATTGGAAGCTATTAAGCAAAATTTATGCGTTGAACAGTGTGATGCCGCAATGCAGTTATTCGGGGTTCCTAAAACGGGTGTATTTGCTTTGCTGGATTTGGTAGGTCTGGATTTAATGCCACATATATTAAATAACTTTAAACAGTCTTTATCAGCAGACGATCCTTTGCATCATATTGCCGAGCTACCCTCTCAAGTTGAATCCATGATTGCAAAGGGTTATACCGGCCGTAAAGGTAAAGGTGGATTTTATAGATTACAAACTACGGCTAATAAAAAGATCAAAGAATCGGTTAATTTGCAAAATGGAGAGTATTCAGCAAGCGAACATTTTAAAATACCAGGTATTTCACATAAACCTGATGACTTACGTACTTTTCTTGATGGTGATGACACCTTAAATCGTTATGCTTGGAAAGTATGGTCGGATACATTAACTTATTGTGTAGAGTTAATTCCTGAAGTTGCAAACAATATTGTATCAATTGATAGTGCAATGAGGCTAGGCTACAACTGGCGATACGGCCCCTTTGAATTGTTAGATAGATTAGGTATTGAATGGTTTACCGGTAAACTAAGCCAGCAACAACGGTCAATACCCGCTTTATTAAGCCAGGGTAAAAAGCTATATCATACCCAGGCAGGTTTATTGCACTATCGGGATAAAACAGAGCAATACCTCCCAATCCACCGTGCTGAAGGCGTATTATTACTAGCTGATATTAAATTACAGATCTCACCCTTGCTACATAATCCTTCTGCCAGCCTGTGGGATATTGGTGATGGCATAGTATGTCTTGAGTTTCACAGCAAAATGAATACCCTGGATCCCGATAGTTTAGGATTAATTCAAAGCAGTATTGAATTAATCAAAGCTGATTATAAAGGCCTGGTTATTTATAACGAAGCTGAGCATTTTTCAGCAGGTGCAAATCTGGCCTTATTGATGCCCGCCATTATTGAAAAAGACCTGGAAACAATAACATCAATTATTCGTTTAGGACAAAATAGCTATCAGTCTCTTAAATATGCGCCTTTTCCTGTGGTAGGTGCGCCTTCAGGATTAGCGCTAGGAGGTGGCTGTGAAATATTACTGCACTGTGATGCTATTCAAGCACATGCCGAATTGTATATGGGCTTGGTCGAAGTAGGCGTAGGTTTAATTCCTGGTTGGGGGGGCTGTAAAGAGCTATTAAGACGCTGGATAAACTTACCTAAACAAGCTGGTGGTCCTATGCCGCCCATAGCAAAATGTTTTGAAACCATTGCATTTGCCAAAGTCTCAAAATCAGCTCAGGAAGCGAAAGAATTACTGCTTTTGGCAAAAGATGATGCTATCACTATGAATAAAGACCGCTTGCTTGCAGATGCCAAGACTCGGGTGCTAGGGTTAACCGAAAACTATCAGATACCACAAGAAACTATTTATACTTTACCTGGCAAAACAGCCGCTACAGCACTAGACCTTGCTATAAAGGCACTGCACTTGTCTGGTAAAGCATCAGACTATGATGTTGAAATTTCACGTCAATTAGCCAGTGTATTAACAGGTGGTGATACCGATATTAATCAAACCTTAAATGAACAGCAACTATTTGACTTGGAACTACAAGCATTTATCCATCTAATCCAACAGCAAAATACCTTGGCACGTCTGCAATATATGCTTAAGACGGGCAAACCACTACGAAATTAATAAGGAACGTGTATGGAATAACTTCCCGAAATTATAACGTAGGATTTTTGTTTCAGGTGAAATGATCTCATGAGGCGCATAGCAAGCTACGCAACGAATGAGATCATTTCACCTGGAGCAAAAGACAAGTTAGAAATCGGTAAGTTGTTTCATGCACGTTCCTAAGGAGTCTCTTATGTCAGAAATATTATTAATTATTATCTTTTTTACCGCCGCCATTTTGCTGACACCTGCTATAAGGTGCAGGTTCCTGACTCGCCCCTTATTCAATAAATTAAAAGCAGCCTTGCCAGTTATGTCGCAAACTGAACGTGAAGCCTTGGAAGCCGGCAATACTTGGTGGGATGCTGAATTATTTACCGGTAAACCAGATTGGAATAAGCTTAAACAACTGCCTGTTGCTAAATTAACAGAAACAGAGCAGGCATTTATTGATGGACCTGTTGAAACTTTATGTAGAATGCTAAATGACTGGGATATTACCCATATCCGTCATGATTTACCAGCCGAAGCTTGGGGTTATATTAAACAACAAAAATTCTGTGGCATTATCATTCCCCAACGCTATGGTGGACTTGAATTTTCCGAATTCGCACACTCCCAAATTGTGATGAAAATTTCCAGTCGTTGTGCCTCAGCCGCTGTAACAGTGATGGTACCCAACTCATTAGGCCCCGCAAAATTATTATTAGCCTATGGTAGCGAGCAACAGAAAAATCACTATTTACCTCGCTTGGCAGATGGACTGGAAATTCCAGCCTTTGCTTTAACAGGCCCTACTGCCGGAAGTGATGCGGGTGCCATGCCCGATACTGGCGTAGTATGTTATGGCTCTTTTCAAGGTGAGGATCAGGTTTTAGGTATCCGTTTAAACTGGGAAAAGCGCTATATAACACTGGGACCCGTTTCCACTGTACTGGGTTTGGCATTTAAACTTTATGATCCTGAACATTTATTAGGCGATAAAGAAGAT
>JAJRUF010000095.1 GCA_024277935.1 Gammaproteobacteria bacterium | reverse complement strand
ATAATGCATTGCCACGTAAATAAGTGTTTAAAATTATCCTAAAAATTCGAATTAAAATATTTTTGGAAGTGAGGCTTTAGCCTCGCAAAGTTCAGGCGAGGCTAAAGCCTCACCTCCAAATGGTAGAATAAATATAATTATCTACCTACGTAGTAATCACTCTTCACTCTCAATTTTTTGTTAAATTAATTTTACAACCTTTCTCCAAATAAAGCAGTTCCTACTCTTACTATCGTTGAGCCTTCAGCAATAGCCGCTTTTAAATCCCCAGACATGCCAAATGAAAAGGTATCTAGCGTGGCTAAATTTAAAGCTTTAACCGTTTTATATAACTCTCTATAAGGTTGGCATTGGCGTTCAAATTCAGTGTTTGGCTCTGGAATAGCCATAACACCTCGTAAGCAAATATGAGGTAATTCCACAACCTCATCAATCAAACGGGGTAATTCTTCAAGCATAACCCCCGCCTTGGTTTTTTCATTACTGATATTAACTTGTAAACAAATATTTAATGCGGGTAAATGTTTAGGCCTTTGCTCACTTAACCGTTTAGCAATTTTCAACCGGTCTACACTGTGTACCCAGCTAAAATTTGCTGCTATTGCTTTAGTTTTATTGGATTGTATTGGGCCAATAAAGTGCCAGCTTATATCAAAAGCGGCTAGCGCTTGTTGCTTTTGTAAAGCTTCTTGCAAATAGCTTTCTCCAAATAATCTTTGCCCTGCTTGATACGCAGTCACAATACTTGCTAGAGGTTTATTTTTACTGACGGCCAACAACCGTACACTGCCTTTTTCTCGCTCTGCCGCAATCTCAGCATGGTAAATTTTGGCTTTTATTTTTATTAAATGTTGTTTTATCTGGCTCATTTAAAGAATAATTAAATTTGATTTCATTCTATTAAACCCTAGTCCTTTAAAAATACAAAGAGTTGAACTATGTTTATAAGAATAATTTTATTTAAATGTTGTGGAGACACCTATGGATATCACTGAATTATTAACCTTTTCAGTTAAAAACAAAGCATCAGATCTACATCTTTCTGCTGGCCTGCCTCCTATGATACGGGTGGATGGGGATATCCGTAGAATAAATATTCCTGATTTAGACCATAAAGAAGTTCACGCACTTATTTATGACATTATGAATGATAAACAACGTAAGGATTACGAGGAATTTCTTGAAACTGACTTTTCCTTTGATTTACCTGGCGTTGCTCGTTTTCGTGTTAATGCCTTCAACCAGGAACGTGGGGCTGCGGCTGTTTTTAGAACTATTCCCTCTGAAGTGTTGTCTCTGGAAATCTTAAAAGCACCTAAGTTTTTTGAGGAGCTGTGTAAAAAACCGCGTGGTTTAGTTTTAGTGACAGGGCCAACAGGGTCAGGTAAATCAACCACCTTAGCCGCAATGGTTGATTACATTAATACCAATGATTATGCGCATATTTTAACTGTTGAAGATCCTATCGAATTTGTTCATGAAAGTAAAAAATGCTTAATTAACCAGCGTGAAGTTCATAGAGATACCCAAAGTTTTAATGCGGCATTACGCTCAGCATTAAGAGAAGATCCTGACATTATTTTAGTTGGTGAAATGCGAGACTTAGAAACTATTCGTTTAGCCTTATCAGCGGCCGAAACAGGGCATTTGGTCTTTGGCACACTGCATACTACCTCAGCAGCTAAAACAATTGACCGTATTATTGATGTCTTCCCAGCGGCTGAAAAAGATATGATTCGATCTATGTTGTCAGAGTCATTACAGGCCGTTATCTCTCAAACCTTACTTAAGAAAGTCGGTGGCGGCCGAATCGCTGCCCATGAAATTATGGTTGGCACCCCTGCTATTCGTAATTTAATTAGAGAGGCTAAGGTTGCTCAAATGTATTCAGCCATTCAAACAGGTAAAAGAGATGGCATGCAGACTTTAGATCAAAATTTGAAAGAGCTTGTTGACAGAGGGATGGTGACATCAAAAGTAGCGATGGTTAAATCGGTTAATAAAGATATATTTCGTTAAATAAATGCTAGAAGGCTGTCCTAGAGACAAGGTTTATCTTGTCTCTAGGAATCACTTGTGAGCGATAAGGCAACTAGCAAGAATAACTACCTGCTTGCTTTTATCACTTCATAGGCCTTTCTTATTTTCTGGGTTTTTTCTTTAGCTATTGTCATCATTTCTTCTGGCAACCCTTTTGCCACTAATTTATCGGGATGATGCTGGCTCATTAATCTGCGATAAGCTTTTTTAACTTCAGCATCTGTCGCTGATTTATCAACGCCTAATACAGCATAGGCATCATCAAGACGGTCACTTGCCTGCTGTTGCTGGTTTCTGCCATAAAACCTTTGTTGCGCTTGAAACTGTATTTTAATTCGCTGATATTCAAACCTTGAAATACCCAGTTGTTCGCAGATTATAAAGAGTACATTCTCTTCAGCTCCATCTAACTTTCCATCTGCATAAGCCGCTTGAATTTGAAGTTCCAGAAACATTTGTATAAGGTTCGTTCTTCTATGACACTCCCTACGAAATTGATTCAGTACCTCTTCTAGTGGGAAGTGAGGGTCTTTTCCTTGCTCAAACAGGTTGATGGCTGTTTTTCTCATATCTCCTGATAATGCCAGCTCGTCCATTACCCGTTTAGCTAAATTAATTTCATCAGAAGTCACACGCCCATCAGCCTTTGAAATATGCCCCATCACAGAAAAAGTTGCAGTAAAAAAAGCCATTTGTACTCGATGTTGATCGCCAGGGTTTAAGCCCTCTCCATCATCAATATTTTGTAAGCCTTCATCAAACTGGTGCCCGACTGAAGCCCCCAGAATTGCTCCCAATGGGCCTCCCATTAAAAAACCAAATGCTCCACCTATTACCTTACCCAGCCAACTCATTTTTTTTCCTATATAAAATCTTTTTCAAAGTATATTTTAACACTGCTCGTTTCGTCTAAACCCATTTTTAATGATAAAATGAAGCATTTCCTAATTTATTATTGCACTTTTATGACTGCTCCTGCCGCCCTGTTTGAATCATCAATTTCAAATTTAAACTTATTGTCTCGAGGTAAAGTCCGGGATATTTATAAAGTTGGTGATAAGCACTTGCTTATCGTAACAACAGACCGTTTATCTGCTTTTGATGTCGTTCTTCCTGACCCTATTCCAGGTAAAGGCCGGGTATTAACGAGTGTATCGAATTTTTGGTTTGAAAAAACCAAACATGTTATTCCTAATCATTTGGCAGACCTTAGTTTGGAACAAGTTATTCCCAACGAAGCAGAACGTGCTCAAATTGAAGGCCGTGCAATCATTGTTAAGCGCTTAAAACCACTTCCCGTTGAAGCGATTGTAAGAGGCTATCTTATCGGTTCTGGCTGGAAAGATTATCAAGAATCAGGGGCAATTTGCGGTATCACCTTACCCCAAGGCTTACAACAAGCACAGCAATTACCTGAAGCAATCTATACCCCTTCATCCAAAGCGGCAGTGGGTGATCATGATGAAAATATTTCTTTTGCACAAACCATCCCCTTATTAGGTAAAGAAATTGCTGAAAAAATCAAACAAGTCAGTATCTCTTTATATAATAAAGCTGCTATATTCGCCAAAGAAAAAGGCATTATTATTGCTGATACCAAATTTGAATTTGGTTTAGATGATAAAGGGATTTTATATTTAATTGATGAAGCACTCACGCCAGATTCATCAAGATTTTGGCCAGCAGATCAATACCAAGTCGGTATCAGCCCTCCCAGTTTTGATAAACAATACATTCGTGATTACCTGGAAACACTAGACTGGGACAAAACGGCTCCCGGACCAAATTTACCAAAAGAAGTTACTGAAGTTTGCGCCGCTAAATATGCTGAAGCTGAAGCAATATTAACTAAAGCATAATTTTTCTTGATAGGACTCTATGTTCCAGTTTTTAATTGTAGCTTTTGTAACGTGCTGAAAAACAGAAGGGTAGAGAGAATTATTTCCTACAGATGCTAGATTTATGGAGTAATGATCAATGTCATTAAGTTAAGGAAAAAGAACTTTTTTATTTCTCCTCTCAGCACACCGCTACGCTACTCCATGCATTGATCTACCTCCTGCCTAAGCTTACAGGTTGGCCTACAATCGTAAGCCCCTCTGGGGTTATATATTCTGCCAATCGATAACACACGTTGTGAGTTTGAAAGGTAATATCCTGAATAACTCGCTCCTGGTAGCCTTAAAACGTGAACCCTTTGGAATTCATCTGGCTGAATAATTTGGGTTTCATCTATTGTTAGATTCCCTTTTTTACTACGTTTTGGGCCTTTTTTCTTTTTTGAAGAGGAGGTATCACTTTCTAAGTCCCCGTCTTTATCCATTGAACTTGGTTTAATTTTTGGCTTTGTGGTTTCACCTTTAATTGTTAAGATAATTTTAAACACTTAACATATAGCACTGATAAACTTAACTTGTACTAACAATCATTTATTAATAAACCCATGAAAAACCTATCTCTTCAGGACCAATTATTAAAAGCGGGCCTAACCAGTGAAACTAAAGCCAAACAAGTTAGAGCTGAAAAAAGAAAACAAACAAAAAAACAACAAAAGAATAAAGTTGAAGTTGTTAATGAAGCTAAACAGAAACTGCTGGAAACTAAAGAAAAACAGCTAGAAAAAGATAGATTATTAAACCAAAAACGTAATGCAGAAGCCGAAAAAAAACAAATAATCAATCAGATTTATCAATTAATTGATTTAAATAAATTACCTCAAGATAAGGACGGTATGGCATATAATTTTACTGATCAAAATAAAGTTAAGGTTATTTATATCAGTGATGAAGTCAAGAACCATATAATCTCTGGAAAATTAGCTATAGTTAAGTCAAAATCAAATTATGAAGTAGTTCCTGTTCCTGTAGCAGAAAAAATTAAACAACGTGATGAAAAAGTAATTATTGTTTTATTTACTGATAGCGTAGAAGCTACTGAAGATAACGAATATCAGGGTTATGAAATACCTGATGATTTAATGTGGTAATACAGGAAGAAACGAATGTTAATGGGCCATGAAGTTAAAGCCTCCTCTATTCTAATCATTGATGATGAGCCTTTCAATGTAGAAATTTTATTAGATTTACTGGAGTTGGAAGGTTTTACTCATGTAACGGGTACCAGTAAGCCAGTTGAAGGTGTTCAGCTCTATAAGGAAAGGGATTTTGACTTAGTTTTATTGGATATAAATATGCCTGTTATGGATGGCTTTCAAGTTATGAGTGAATTTTCCAGTATTTTAAAAACTATTCACCCACCCATTTTAATACTGACAGCCTTAAAAGATAAAGAAGTTCGCATAAAAGCTTTAAAATCCAATGCAAGAGATTTTTTGGAAAAACCTTTTGATAGTGATGAAGCCATTTGCCGTATTTCTAATTTATTAGAAATGCATTTAAGCCAAAAAATGTTTGAAAAATATAGTATTACTCTTGAAAAATCAGTACAAGAAAGAACCAGAAAAATTGAACAGACTCAAGCAGAAATCCTCGACTGTTTGGCTTATGCTGCTGAATATAGAGATATGGATACCGCTAACCACACCGTTAGAGTCGGCTGGTATTCGAGAATTATTGCAGAAAAATATGGTTTTAGAGCAAATGAACTTGATTTAATTCAACAAGCGGCACCTATGCATGATATTGGTAAGATAGGAGTTTCAGATACTATTTTATTAAAACCTGGCAAACTGGATGCTGATGAATTTAAATTAATGCAGATGCACGCTGAAGTTGGTGCAGAAATTCTAAGTAAAAGTAATGCCCGAGTAATGAAAATAGCCAGAATAATTGCTTTATCACACCATGAAAAGTGGAATGGAAAAGGTTATCCAAAAGCTTTAAAGGGATTAAAAATACCTATTCAAGGCAGAATAGTTGCTATAGCTGATGTTTTTGATGCCTTATCAATGGAAAGACCCTATAAAAAATCTTGGCCTTTAGATAAAATCTTAAATCTTTTCACGGAAGAGTCAGGAGAACATTTTGACCCTCAACTGGTAAAACTATTTATGGATTCTCTTCCCGAAATATTGATAATTCAGGAAAAATATAAAGATATAATTCCCCCCAGTTAATAGACTATGATTTTTTTAAATTAGCTAAATTTTGCTGACACTCTATACTCATCCGTTTTACTTTTTTACCCAGTTTTATTGCTGTTAACTCTCCTCCCCAAAGACACCCCGTATCAATTGCAAAGCAATTGTTTCCTTGGTAGTACCCTAAAGTAGACCAATGCCCAAAGATAATCTGCATATCTTTTGATTGCCGTTTTGGCACGGTAAACCAAGGCATTAAATGTTTGGGTTGGCCTCCAATTGCACAGCTATATTTAAAATCTAGTTGGCCATTTTTATCGCAATATCGCATACGGGTAAAACAATTAACAATAAACCTGATTTTTCTCATACCCGTTAAATCAGAGCTCCATTTATCAGGCTTGTCACCATACATTGCTTTAAAAAAATCAAGGTGATTATGACCCTGCATAACTTTTTCAGCTTTTAAAGCCATTTCTTTAGTTTTTGCAAAATCCCACTGGGGGGGTAAGCCAGCATGTAATAAACAAAAATCATCGTTATAGTGAAATAAAGGCCGGTGTCTTAACCATGTTATCAGCTCATCCCGATCAGCTGCCTGTAAAATAGCAGTTAGGGAATCATGTTTATGAGGTGTACGTTGTTTAAATGCAGTTGCCAGTAGATGTAGGTCATGATTACCTAAAACAGTCACTGCTGATGAACCTAAAGACTTAACAAATCGTAGTGTTTCTAAAGATTTTGGGCCTCGATTAACAAGATCACCTGCAAACCAGAGTTGGTCTGTTTTTTTATCAAATTTAATATGCTCTAATAATCTTAACAAATCATCAAAACAGCCTTGTATATCACCAATTGCGTAAATAGACATATTAAAATGTATTAATGTAGTGTCCGTGGAATGGATAAAGTAAATTGTGGAACAGGCGCTTTAAATTGCTCTCCACTATCCGAAAGCATGACATACTTACCTTGCATCACACCTACGGGTGTTTCAATCATTGCACCACTGGTATAACGAAAGGACTCACCTGGTTTTAAATAGGGTTGCTCTCCAATAACCCCACTCCCTCTTACTTCCTGCTTTTTACCATTTGAATCAGTAATTAACCAGTGCCGAGTTAATAGTTTAGCAGGAATAATACCTGCATTTGTAATGGTTATAGTATAGGCAAAAATATAGCGATTAGCCTCTGGTGATGATTGTGCATCAATATACTGTGGTACAACTTCAATTATTATTTTATTTTTTTCACTCATAGTTAGATGATATAACAAATCGAGGTATGATACTTTAAGCAATTTATACTATTCTTGATTCTATCAATAACATAATAAAGCCTATTCGATGATTTTAAAAAAATTACTGTTATTTTTTTTACTTTTTTTTTCTATGTCTGTATTTTCTGCAGGCATTAATGAGCTATTTTCAGCCGCTATTTTTGGTAAAACAGAAAAAGTTGAATCTCTACTCTCTGACGGCGTAAATGTTAATGCTATAACAGCCACTGGCCGTACTGCAATGATGGCCGCTAGCTTTAATGGTAATATCCGCGTCGCTCGAATCCTACTGGCTTATGGGGCTAATGTGAATATTGCCGATAACTTAGGCTCAACGGCATTAATGGATGCTGTTATTTTTGGCAGTGAAGAGCTGGTTAAATTGCTGATAACAGCAGGTGCTAATGTTAATGCAGTGGATAAACAAAATATTTCTGTGATTGAAAAAGCTAAGAAAACTAAATATGTCAATATTGTAAAGATTTTAGAAAAATCAATTGAACTGAAGAAAAAAGTAGAGGATAAACCAGTGGAAGAAAAAGCGGCTGAAGATTCTTCTGAAGATAAAAAAATTGACCCTAAAAAACCAAAAGAATAATTAAGATGAATAATACTAAAGAAAAACCGTTACATATCCATATTTTAGGGATATGTGGAACATTTATGGGCGGTTTGGCACTAATTGCCAGAGAATTGGGTTATAAAGTCAGTGGTTCTGATCAAAATGTGTATCCACCAATGAGTACACAACTGGAAGAACAAGGCATTCAATTAATGAATGGCTATAAGGTTGAAAATTTAGATTGCAAACCTGATTTGGTCGTTATTGGAAATGCTATATCCCGTGGAAATATCGAAGTTGAAGCCGTATTAAACCGAGGACTTAAGTATATATCAGGGCCACAATGGCTATCTGAACATGTACTTCAAGATAAATGGGTTTTAGGGGTAGCAGGGACTCATGGAAAAACAACTACAAGCAGTATGCTAGCATGGGTATTAGAGTATCAAGGTTTTAATCCTGGATTTTTAATTGGTGGTATTCCCCTAAACTTTGGAATTTCTGCACGCCTTGGTCAATCCGATTTTTTTGTGATTGAAGCAGATGAGTATGATTCAGCTTTCTTTGATAAACGTTCAAAATTTGTCCATTACCGCCCTAGAACTGCTATTTTAAATAACCTTGAATTTGATCATGCTGATATTTTTGATAATTTAGCCGCTATTAAAAAACAATTTCATCATTTAGTGAGAACCATACCCAGTGAAGGTTTAATTATAGCGCCAGAAACTGAAAGTAATATTGACGATGTATTAGACATGGGTTGTTGGACACCCGTAGCAAGAACCACTATTAACAGACAAACCCAATGGCAGGCACAATTAATTAAAACTGATGGTAGTGAGTTTAAGGTGCTATTTGAAGGTACTGAACAAGGCATTGTAAGCTGGAAATTAACAGGTGAGCATAATGTTTATAATGCAATGTCGGCTATTGTGGCTGCAAAACATATTGGCATATTACCAATAGACGCCATTAAAGCATTAAAACAGTTTAAAAATGTGAAACGCAGAATGGAAGTAATCGCTAAGATAAAAGACGTGATTATTTACGATGATTTTGCTCACCACCCAACTGCCATACAAACTACTTTAGATGGCTTGAGAAAACAAGTCGGCACTGAAAAAATTGTGGCAATCATTGAACCAAGATCAAATACGATGCGAATGGGAGTTCACACCCAGTCGTTAGCTGAATCTTTGGCTAAAGCAGATATTGCGATGATCTACCAACCAGAGAATTTAGATTGGGATTTATCTGAACTAAAAAAATTCGCTGAAAATATTGAGATATATACAACATTAGAAGCCATTATTGAGCAGTTAAAAATACAAGCTAAAGAAAAGGCTCACTTTGTATTAATGAGTAATGGTAGTTTTGGTGGGATTTATAAGCGTTTATTGAGTGAGTTGTAAATTATTGGATATACAAATCACGGCTCAATACAATAAATTTTGTAGGGCGGACTAAACTCCGCCCTACAATTAATCAGCCAATTAATTCTGCTAACTTAGCTTGTACTGTAGCATCGTAATGGCGCTTTAATGTTGAATCAGTAGGACGGGCAGGCATAGTTGACTCAATTTCCATTTTCAGTGCTGATATTGCATGGCGTCTTAACGCTGAATCTTCTGGAAGTTGTATTGCTGTATTATCTTTTGTTGTTGATTCAGATTTAACAACAGGGGGAGTATCAACAGCTACGACCTCTTCAATTTTTTCTTCTACCGTATCGACAGCTTCCTCAATAGTTTCTTTAATATCTTCAAAAACTTCCTCAGCTTTGTCTTTTAAATCCTCAACAACCTCTTCAACCTTTTCTTTGATATCCTCAACTTTTTCTGTTATCGCTGAGTCTTTTGGTTTTTCTCCACAAAATATGCTTTTTATAGTGTCTAATAGAGACATGTATTTCCCCTCTTAAATATATACAGGCGCGACTAGCTAAAATTAGCTAGTATTAAATCACCATTTTCAAGGGTTGTTAGATAATATGTCAAGTATATTATTTATCCTTAATTTATAAAGCGTATAAAAAGACCCGTTGTCACTACTACTGGAAAATAACAGATCTACTTTAAACTGAAATATCAGCTTTAATATGATCATGTGCCTGGTAGCCTTCAATTTCAAAATCTTTATACTGATAATCAAATATTGATTTAGCTTTTCTATTAATTTTTAACACAGGCAAGGGATAAGGCTGTCTGGTTAATTGTAATTTAGCTTGTTGTAGATGATTTAAATACAAATGTACATCTCCACCTGTCCAAATAAAATCCCCAACCTCAAAATCAGCCTGCTGAGCGACTATATGCGTCAATAATGCATAACTGGCTATATTGAACGGCAAACCTAAAAACGTGTCACAGCTGCGCTGATAGAGCTGACAAGAGAGCTTTCCATTTGCTACATAGAACTGAAAAAAGGCATGACAAGCAGGTAGAGCCATTTTCCCGTTTTTTACATTATCTTGTGGGCTAATAGTTTCATCAGGTAAATCCGCTACATTCCAAGCTGATACAATTATTCTCCGACTATTAGGTGTTTGTTTAAGTTGTTTAATAATAGTTGCTATTTGATCAATATAATTTCCTTCGGGTGTTGGCCATGACCGCCACTGATATCCATAGACAGGCCCTAACTCCCCCTCTTTAGTCGCCCATTCATCCCATATTTTCACTCCATTTTGCTTTAAATAGGCAATATTAGTGTCACCTTTTAAAAACCAAAGCAATTCATGAATAATAGACTTCAAATGAACTTTCTTAGTGGTCACTAAAGGAAAGCCTTGTTGTAAGTCAAAACGCATCTGATAACCAAAAAAAGACAAAGTACCACTCCCTGTTCTGTCACCTTTTTGCACACCTTCATTAAGTATTTTACCCAGTAAATCTAAATATTGTTTCATACTATTTTGTTTAAAAAAAAATGCTGATTAACTTACCACAAGTTAATTTAATAAATTAAGGCCATTCATTTATAGAGCAAAATTTAATTTGCTATAGAGACCGTTTGTATTTGTTATTGCGGACTAAAGTCCACTCTACAGTTTTATAAACTGTAATTTGTAATAGACATATAAATAAAAAAGGGCGGTCAAATGCCCGCCCTACCAAATAGAGTATTATTTTGAAGATAAAAAATTAACTAAATATCAAGATTAGTAACATCCAGTGCATTTTTAACAATAAAATCACGTCGTGGCTCTACAACATCGCCCATCAATGTTGTAAATATTTCATCAGCAGAAATTATATCTTCAATTTTTACCTGCAAAAGTCTTCTACTATTTGAATCAAGTGTTGTTTCCCAGAGTTGTTCGGGGTTCATCTCACCTAAACCTTTATATCGTTGGATATGCTGTCCCTTCTTCACTTCTCTCATCATCCATTCAAAGGCTTGTTTAAAATTACTCACTTGCTGTGTTCTTTCACCCATTCGCATAACAGATTGATCAGTAAATAAACCAACCGTATCTTTTGCATATTTAGCAATTGTTAAATAATCTTTACCATTAAAAAATGTTGGGTGAAAAATAAAAGTCTTGGTAAGACCATTTAACTTTTTATCAACAACAACATCAAACGCTTCACTATTTGTATAGTTCAATTTAATTGAGTAAATAGCTTTTTTATCATTCTCATTTACCCTTGTTTCTAAATGGCTCAACCACGCTGTCATACTTTCTTCAGTTTGTTTTATTTCCTCCGTTAAGGGTAGGACATAAGTCATTTCTTCTAAAAATATATCATCATAACGTCTAGTAAGACGATTAATGACTGCAGTGACTTCTGCATATTCAGTCGCTAAAGTATCTAAACCTTGCCCTTGAATAATAGGCGTTGATTCATCTGTCTGCAACTGTGCCCTATCTAACGCTAATTGAATTAAATATTCGTTTAATTCAGTATCATCTTTTACATAATGCTCTTGCTTACCTTTTTTGATTTTATATAAAGGCGGCTGAGCAATATAAACATAACCTTTTTCGATTAATTCTGGTAATTGTCTGTAGAAAAAAGTCAGTATCAAGGTGCGAATGTGTGATCCATCGACATCCGCATCAGTCATGATGATGATACGGTGATAACGCAACTTTTCTATATTGTATTCTTCTTTACCAATGCCACAACCTAAAGCAGTAATTAAATTACCAACCTCATCAGATGAGATCATTTTATCAAAACGTGCTTTTTCTACATTTAAAATTTTTCCTTTAAGTGGAAGTATAGCTTGCGTGCGTCTGTCTCTACCTTGTTTGGCAGAGCCACCCGCTGAGTCCCCTTCCACAATAAATAATTCTGAGAGTGCTGGGTCTTTTTCTTGGCAATCTGCTAGCTTGCCAGGTAAACCGGCAATATCCAAAGTTGATTTACGGCGAGTCATCTCTCTAGCTTTACGTGCTGCATGACGAGCTCTTGCTGCATCAATAATTTTATTAGCTATCGTTTTAGCAATTACTGGTTGCTCTAACAAAAATTCCTGTAACTTCTCATTCATTGTTGATTCAACCAGAGGTTTAACTTCGGATGAAACCAGTTTATCCTTTGTTTGTGATGAAAATTTAGGATCGGGGACTTTGACAGATAAAACAGCTGTTAACCCCTCTCTTGCATCATCACCTGTTGTCGCTACTTTTTCTTTTTTAGCTAAACCGCTAGATTCAATATACTGGTTAATTGTTCTGGTTAATGCACCTCTAAACCCCGCTAAATGACTTCCACCATCCCGTTGTGGAATATTATTGGTATAACAAAAAATATTTTCCTGGTATGAATCATTCCATTGCATGGCCACTTCAACTACCACACCTTCTTTTTCAGCCGTAAAATGAAATACATCTTCAAATAGAGGGGTTTTATTTTTATTTAAGTGTTGAACAAAAGCACTAATCCCCCCTTCAAATTCAAAAACATCTTCTTTACCTGAACGCTCATCTTTTAGTGAAATTCTAACACCAGAGTTTAAGAAAGATAGCTCTCTTAAACGTTTAGCTAAAATATCATAATGAAATTCTACGTCTGTAAAAGTTTCTTTGCTGGGTAAAAAATTAATCAGTGTCCCCGTATCTTCCGCATCAGCAACTGCTTTTAATGGAGCTACAGGCTCCCCCATTCTATAAGTTTGCTTATGTAACTTACCGCTTTTACGTATTTCCAGTGTCATAACTTCAGATAAAGCATTAACAACCGAAACCCCTACACCGTGCAAACCTCCAGATACCTTATATGCGTTATCATCAAACTTACCGCCGGCATGAAGAACTGTCATAATCACTTCTGCAGCCGACCTCCCTTCCTCTTCATGAATATCTACAGGGATACCACGACCATCATCTGATACTGAAACAGAACCATTTTCATGGATAACCACCTCGACACCTTTACAAAAACCAGCTAAAGCCTCATCAATTGAGTTATCAACTACCTCAAAAACCATATGGTGTAGTCCTGTACCATCATCTGTATCACCAATATACATACCAGGTCTTTTTCTTACTGCGTCAAGCCCTTTTAGTACTTGTATATTTGTGCTGTCGTATTCTTGGTTATTTTCACTCATATTTTTTCCATTTTTGTGTGTTCCACGTGGAACATGACAATTAATTTACTAAACATATATCACCATGTTCCACGTGGAACACTTTGTAACTTTCTAACTTACTTAAATCACCAAAATTAGCCAACTCAGTTGTAGAAATAAAAACCTGACAATCTAATTCTGATAAAAATTGTAATAGCTTTGCTTTGTTCATATCATCCAATTCAGCTGTTAAATCATCAATCAAAACACAAACAGAGTTGTTATTTTCCATATTCATTAATTTAACTTGTGCCAATTTCAAAGAAAGCATTAATAACTTTAATTGACCTCTAGAAACAAAGTTTTTAGCCAAGCGACCATCAATTAACACACTAACATCACCACGGTGAGGGCCGCTATGGGTAAAACCATAACGTAAATCTTTCTCTAGATCATTTTCTAATGCAATAATAAAACTGTCAGATTCATCCCAACCAGCTAGATACTTTAATTCAATATTTTTAAAATCAAGAAAATATTGAATTATCTCAAGAAAAACTGGTTCTAACTTTATTAAATATTGTTTTCTAAATTGAGAGACTATTGTACCGTACTGTACAAGTTCAGTATTCCAAACATTAATTTGATTTACTTTTTTACTTTTTAATAAAGAGTTTCTTTGCTGCAAGGTTTTTTTAAATTTACGCCAAGAGACTAAAAAATCACCTTCGTCATTAAATACTCCCCAGTCTAAAAATTCACGTCGAAGTTGT
This sequence comes from Gammaproteobacteria bacterium, assembly GCA_024277935.1. Lineage (GTDB taxonomy): Bacteria > Pseudomonadota > Gammaproteobacteria > Methylococcales > Methylomonadaceae > QPIN01. Next base: position 25,525 of record JAJRUF010000095.1, on the reverse strand, counting down.
GGCCCACCATCTATTAATAAATAACTTTTAGGGTGGATTAATAATACAGGTAAAGCATAAGCTAAGTCGGATTTATGACTCGACTCTTTGTTTACTCGGATTTCGCAACCTTTATTATTAAACTGAATACCTAAATGACAAGTATGTCCGCTTTGTTGTTTTGATTGGCCAGATACAATCAATTCAGTTTGTTTAAACTGAATCACTTGTTTAATATTTTTTGCTCGAAAAGAACGGGCCCGACCCAGAATAAAAATAGCTTCTAATAAAGAACTCTTACCACTCCCATTTTCACCGGTAATTAAATTTATTTTAGCTGAAGGCTCAATAGTTGATTTTTGAATATTTCGCACATAATAAATATCCAGTTTTTGTAAACTCATATTTTGATAAAACTAGAAACTTATAATTTCATAGGCATAACAATAAATTTATAAAGTTGTTGGTCTGGTTCTTCAATAAAACAACTACTACTATTACTTGCAATAGTAAGTACAGCTAATTCAGAATCTAAATTACTCACTGCATCTAAAATATACTGCGAATTAAAGGAGATATTTAAAGGTTCACCTTGATATTCAATAACTATCTCTTCATTGGCTTCATCATGTTCAGGATTATGTGAATTGAGTTTTAATAAATCAGCTGATATATTTAAAGTAATTCCTTTAATTTTTTCATTAGCAAGAATAGCAACACGAGTTAAAGCATCTTTTAGTAATTGTCGTTGAATATGAATTTGGTTGAAAAAAGGTTGATCAAAGACTTTACTAAAATCTGGGTATTTTGAATCAACTAATTTTGCTGAGAAAGTAATTTCATTAAAATAAATTCTTATATTACTCTCTGAAAATTGGATATTTAATTCAGCTTCTTCATCATCCAATAATCGTGAAAGTTCTAAAACACCTTTTCTAGGTAAAATAATACGTGATTCATAGCCCGTCGCGGTACCAATATTATCTTCATAGATAGATAAGCGATGACCATCAGAAGCGACTAACTTTAATTTACTATTTGAAATATGTAGTAACAAGCCATTTAAGTAATAGCGAATATCCTGGTTTGCCATACAAAAAATGGTTTTATCTAATGCTTTTTTAAATTGCCCAGCATTAATTAAAAACTGCTTATCTAATTCAGCTTCAGAGAATTCAGGATACTCATCAGCAGCTAATGTAGTTAAGGAAAATCGACTTCGCCCTGAAGATATTTTTACTTTATCCTCTTTTAATTTTAATTCAAATTTAATTTCAACATCACTTGGTAACAACCTAATAATATCTAATAATTTTCTAGCAGGAACTGTAATTTCTCCTGGCTCTGATGAATCAAGATTTACTCTAGCAATCAACTGAATTTCAAGATCAGTTCCAGTTAATACTAACTTATTTTCATTTACTGCAATAAGTACATTAGAAAGAATAAGCATAGTTTGCTTTTTTTCTATAACACTCACGATTTGTTGCAAAGGCGAGAGTAATTGCTCTCTATTAATAATAAAATACATAATATTTATTTAAAACTTATTACTGTTATTAGTAAAAATAAAACTGTTGAAAACCAACAATTAACCTTAAAAATCATATATATATACTATTTTTAAGCTTGTTAATTAGTGCCATGGTAGTTGTGGATAACTTGTTTCTAAATTAGCCTGTATAAATTGTTTACAACTAACAAACAATATAAACCTGACTGTAAACACAAGTTTATCCACAAGTTAGTTAAAATTAAATCATGCCACACTTATTCTAGACTTGCCAAATTTCACTGATCTTATAAAAAATTATATTTGTAAACCTTGTTAGAAAATGTTTTTTTACCACCTAAAGAAAAAAACAAGCAAACAAGGACTTTTTTAATAATAAAAGTATATATCTTTATTATCTTATTACTATTAAACAGGCTAATAACTGTGGATAAGCCTATTTACATTTTATAAATCAAATATTTACTTTGTTGCTAAAGACCTTTGTTGGTATGTTTTTATGTTGTGAGTAAAAAGCAGTCATTATTTTACACCTGGTTTATCCACAGCTTTATCGCAATTAATGTGATAAAGTTCTCAATAGATTTTGATAATCTTCAGAAACTTTAATATCACTGTCTCTTAAAGCTTTAACACGCTTACAGGCATTCATGACAGTGGTGTGATCCCTTCCACCAAAAGCATCTCCAATTTCAGGAAAGCTATGGCTAGTCAGTTCTCTCGCCAAACACATGGCAATTTGTCTGGGACGAGTAATGGATTGCCGACGGTTTTTTGAAGATAAATCTGCCACTCGAATTTTGAAATATTCAGCTACCTTTTTCTGAATATTATCAATATTAACTAATTTGTCTTGTAGTGAAATTAAGTCATGCAAAGCTTCTTTAGTAAAATCAACAGTAATTTCTTTACCCGTAAACTGGGCATTAGCCACGACTCTTCTAAGTGCTCCTTCAAGGTCTCTGACATTCGATGGAATACGTTTGCCTATAAAAAAAGCGACCTCCTGAGGCAGCTCAACATTAACTAAAGCAGCTTTATTAATGAGAATTGCCGCCCGAGTTTCTAAGTCAGGTGGTTCTATCGCAACAGGTAAGCCCCAACCGAATCTCGATTTTAAACGATCTTCCAAACCTTCTATTTCTTTTGGGTATTTATCACAGGTTAAAACGACTTGGTGTTTTTTATCTAAAAGATTATTAAAAGTATGAAAAAACTCTTCTTGAGAGCGTTCTTTCCCTGCTAAAAACTGAATGTCATCAATAAGTAATATATCAATACTACGATAGTAATCTTTAAAAGCATTAATAGTATTGTGCTGGAAAGCTTGAACCATATCCTGTACGAACTTTTCAGAGTGCAAATAAACAATATGTGCAGAAGGATTTTTAGCGATAGCTGCATTTCCAATAGCATGCATTAAATGCGTTTTTCCTAAGCCAGAGCTACCATACAAAAATAAAGGGTTATAAGCTTTACCAATATTTTCAGAAACCTGAATAGATGCGGCTTTTGCTAACTGGTTGGATTTGCCCTCCACAAAACTATCAAAAGTGAATGTTTGGTTTAAAAAAGTAGAACGTTTAGGTTTTTCTTGTCTATTTGTTTTATTCTGTGGTTTTGGCTGAATAAGAGCCGTGGTTTTTTTTGAGCCAATTTCAAATTGTAATATTAAGGTACCATTTGAAAACTCATAGACAGCATCTTCAATTTTACTAATGAAATGTTGTTTTACATGATCAATAATAAAGCGATTTGGTGCTAATAATTTAAGTGAATCACCTTTTTCAACTGCCTGTAATGGCCTGATCCAGGTACTAAAATCATTAGAAGGGATTTCATTTTCAAGTTTAGATAAACAAGTATTCCAAATTGAGCTCATTGATTATTTTAAATTAGGTTAGGGGTAAATCAGTTAGATAGTTTATACTTATCAAAGGAAAAAGGTGTAGATAAGTTATTATATTTTAATAAAAAATATAACTTATACACAAGCTATTTACAGAATTAAACACAGCTTACTTGTAATTTACATTGACAGATAGTATAGATTTGTCTTATTATCCCGAGTCTTTTTTACCCGTTTTTTGTTAAAACACTATATTAAGGCTTAGGCAAATGAAAAGAACTTATCAACCCAGTAAATTAAAGCGTGCAAGAACTCATGGTTTTCGTGCAAGAATGGCCACTGTAGGTGGTCGTAAAGTAATAAATGCTCGTAGAGCAAAAGGCCGTGCAGAGCTAACTGTATAATTGGCTGGTAAAAAGTATAGTTTTCCCTCTCAGTTAAAACTAGAAGATCCAGCGGCTTACAAAAAGGTATTTGCGAAACCAGTAAAGTCTACTGATAAGTTTTTTACCCTATTAGTCATCAGAAATAATTTGGATCACCCTAGATTAGGCCTAGCCATTACAAAAAAGAATATAAAAAAAGCAGTGACAAGGAATATAATTAAAAGGTCTGTTCGGGAAAATTTTAGATTGAAGCAACACGATTTAATTAATATTGATATTGTGGTATTAGCAAGAAGAGATGCAGCCAATGCATCTCCTGCTTTATTAACTAAATCATTAGATAAGCATTGGCTTAAACTAACTGAGCGATGCAATTCATACTCATAAATCTTATAAAGTTTTATAAAATATTTATAAGTCCTTTACTTCCCCCAAGATGCCGATTTTATCCTAGCTGTTCAAGTTATGGCCTGGAAGCAATTCAGCTTCATGGTGCAGTCAAAGGTTCTTATCTTACAATAAAAAGATTATTAAAATGCCACCCCTTTCATGAGGGGGGTATCGACCCAGTTCCAAAAAAAATTGGTAAATAACAATGGATAACATTAGATTTCTACTAGTCATTGCTTTTGCAATGGTTTCTTATATGCTTTGGGAACAATGGCAAATAGACTATGGTCCCAAGCCTGTAGTTGCAACATTAGAACAACCTGTTGTTATGGATTCTGGGGAGGACTTACCAAGAACTGGGAAAAATAACTCAGCTATTTCGAGTGCTGGTCAAAACTTAGGAGCAGTGCCTGTTTTAGGTATTCATGCTGATAATATTATCACTATAAAAACGGATGTATTTTCAGTTGAGGTTGATACTAAAGGTGGGACAATACGTAATTTAGATTTACTACAGTATCCTCATGAAAAAATAAATACTGTCGTTAATAAAATGTATGCTTTAGTTGGCTTAGAGCCACCGAAAAAAGATTTTTCTCCTATTCGCTTATTAGATAGTAGTACAGAAAAGCTTTTTCTAGCGCAAAGTGGTTTAATTGCCAGCAGTGGTTCTGTCGCAGGTCCTGACCATCATGCTTTTTACACGGCAGAAAAACAAAAATATGAATTAACTGAAGGACAAAATACCTTATCAGTTCCTTTAACATGGACTAATAATCAAGGTTTAGTTGTCACTAAGGTTTTTACTTTTACGCGTGGTAGTTACGATATTGCTGTTGACCAAAAAATAAGTAATGATTCTAATCAAAACTGGATGGGTAGGCAGTATAGTCAACTTTTGAGAATACCTTATGTAGATGATAAAGGTAATACTTTTATTAGAACCTATGCCGGTGGTGTAGTTTATACAGAAGAAGAAAAGTATCAAAAGATAAAATATAACGACATGGAAGACGAAAACCTAAGTATTTCGACTGTTGGTGGCTGGAGTGCCATGATTCAACATTATTTTGCAACAGCTTGGGTTCCAGCTGCAGACCAAGAGAATCACTTTTATACTAAAAAATTAAAAGATTCTCATTATGTTATTGGTTCTTATTCTCCAGCAGTTGATGTTGCACCACATACTGATAAAATTTTTACTGCACATTTATTTGCTGGACCAAAAATTCAGCCAATGATGGAAAAGGTAGCAAAAGGGCTAGAGCTAACAGTAGATTATGGTTGGTTAACAGTTGTAGGAAAACCAATTTACTGGTTACTTAACCAAATACATGATCATGTTGGTAACTGGGGTTTCGCTATTATGGGTGTGACTTTATGTATTAAATTACTGTTCTTTAAGTTATCTCAAGCAAGTTATCGTTCGATGGCTAAAATGCGTAAAATTCAGCCTCGTCTTAAAGCCTTGCAAGAAAAATTTGCCGATGACAGACAGCGTTTTAATACAGAAATGATGGCAATGTACAAAAAGGAAAAAGTAAACCCAATGGGGGGGTGTCTTCCTATCATAGTACAAATACCGGTATTTATTTCTTTATACTGGGTATTGATTGAAACAGTTGAGATACGTCAAGCAGACTTTATATTATGGGTACAAGATTTATCAGCACAAGACCCTTTCTTTATTTTGCCAATTCTTATGGGTATTTCCATGAAGATTCAGCAAAGCTTAAATCCTGCACCGATTGATCCATTACAAGCGAAAGTGATGAAAATGTTTCCAATAATTTTTACCGTCTTTTTCTTGTTCTTCCCTTCGGGTTTAGTACTTTACTGGGTATGTAACAATACACTATCAATCCTTCAACAGTGGTATATTACTAAGCAAATCGAAGCAGAAAAGTAATAACTATTACATTTAAAAAAAGGGAGCTTTTTAGCTCCCTTTTTTATTAAATTATTTCACAAATTATTTTAAAAAAGTGCAACAAATTATACAAGATACCATTGCTGCCATTGCAACACCTCCCGGAAATGGAGGTGTGGGTATTATCAGAATTTCAGGACCTTCAGCTCTTGAAATTGCTCAGAAAATAACGCAAAAAACACCTGTTTCAAGACAAGCGTGTTTTACTTCATTTAGAGATGAAGGTGACTCTATAATAGATTCAGGCATCCTACTATATTTCCCCAATCCTGCCTCCTATACAGGTGAAGATACTATTGAACTACAGGGGCATGGTGGAGCCGTGGTTTTGGGTATGCTGTTAAAAAGAGTGGTGAAACTAGGGGCAAGGTTAGCTAACCCAGGAGAGTTTACAGAAAGAGCTTTCCTCAATAATAAACTAGATTTAGCGCAAGCAGAAGCTGTTGCAGATTTAATAGAAAGTAGTACAGAGCAATCTGTACGATCGGCCCAAAAATCTATGCAAGGTGTTTTTTCTAAACAAGTCAATGAATTAGTTGAAGAGCTTACTGAACTTAGAATATATGTAGAAGCGGCAATAGACTTTGTTGATGAAGAAATTGATTTTTTAACCGATGGAGTGGTTGAAAATAAAATTATAAACCTATCGACAAGAATACAAAAAATTCTAAAAACTGCTCAGCAAGGTCGTTTATTAAGAGATGGAATGACAGTGGTTTTAGCTGGAAAACCAAATGCAGGAAAATCAAGTTTACTCAATGCATTGGCAGGACATGAAGCAGCAATAGTGACAGATATTGCAGGGACAACCCGAGATATTCTAAAAGAAAGAATCCAAATTGATGGTATGCCCCTTCATATTATTGATACTGCAGGATTAAGAGAAAGTGATAATCTAGTTGAAAAAGAAGGCATTCGCCGAGCGCATGAAGAAATTAAACAAGCGGATAAAGTTTTATTATTAATTGATAGCACAGATCCTGAGATAGACTCAGTGATGAAAGTACTGCCTACTGATTTAGATATAACTAAAGTTTATAACAAAATTGATTTATTAGGTATAGAACCAGAAATAATAGAAAATGAACAGGGAAGCCAAATATATCTTTCAGTAAAAAAGGGTATTGGGATGGCGTTATTAATTAATCACCTTAAACAAACAGTGGGTTTTAATAGTGAAACAGATGATGTTTTTATTGCTAGAAAAAGGCATATTGATGCTTTAACCCAAGGCCAAAAAAGTGTAGAAAATGCACGGGAGCAATTACAACATCAGGCGGGTGAATTAGTCGCCGAAGATTTAAGACAAGCCCAAAATAGTTTAGCAGAAATTACCGGTACATTTAGTTCGGATGATTTGCTAGGGCGTATTTTTAGTTCGTTTTGTATAGGGAAGTAACCTTAAAAATATCATCCAAAAATAAGATAAAATAAGAAAACAAAAACAATGATTTAGATAGATTGTCTTGTTTATAGCTTCTTTTAATTATCCTTTTCTTTACTATTTTTTACACCTAATTTACACTAAAGCCTAACTTGGTGTAAAAATGGTGTAAAAAAATGAAGATAACAATCAATAAAAGAAAGGCTAAAGCAGGGACACTCAGCCTTAGGCTTGAGTTCTATCATGGTTACACTAAAACCCCTGAAGGCAAAATAAAGCACCATAGAGAATATGAAAACCTTAATGGCTTTATTTATGCCACTCCAAAAACCCCAGCAGAAAAACAGCACAACAAACAATCCTTACAATTAGCAGAAGCGATTAGAGCAAAGAGAATTATTGAAGCTCAAAATGGTGAGCATAGCTTTAAATCAGGGGGGAAATTAAAAGCTAGTTTCTTTGATTATTTTGAAAAGTTGAGTAATGAGAAGTTACAAACAGGCAGTAAATCAAATTATTCTATATGGTACAGCACGCTAAATCACCTTAAATCATTTCATGGCAAGGGTGATTTGACCTTTGCACAGATTACCCCTGAATTTGTAGAGGGGTTTAAGGACTACCTCCAAACCACCCCACTCACAAAAAGTAAAACCAAATTAAGCTCTAATTCAGCAAGCACCTATTTTAATAAATTTAGAGCCGCTTTGAACCAAGCCTTTAAAGATGAAATTATTGTAAAAAACCCAATCACCAAAGTTAAATCAATTAAGCCAGTACAGAATAAAAGGGAATATTTAACACTGGATGAAGTTAAGGCTTTAAATCAAGCTGAATGTAAATATGAAGTTTTGAAAAGGGCTTTTCTATTTAGTTGTTTGACAGGGCTTAGGTGGTCAGATATTCAAAAATTAGCATGGTCAGAAGTCCAGCTTTTTAATGATAGTTATAGGGTCACTTTTCACCATAAAAAAACTGAAACTTTACAATATCTTGATATTTCAGAGCAGGCTTATCAGTTATTAGGTGTAGAAGATGAACCAGAGCAAAGGGTCTTTAAAAAGCTTAAATATGATGCTTACCACAATGCAGAAATAACTAAATGGTGTATGAGAGCAGGTATTACCAAGGATATAACTTTTCATTGTGCTAGGCATACTTTTGCAGTTCTTCAGCTAACAATGGGTACTGATATTTATACAGTTAGTAAGTTATTGGGGCATAGTGAGTTAAAAACTACCCAGATTTATGCAGATATTATTGATGAACAAAGAAAGATAGCAATGCACAAAATACCAAGTATAGGGCTTTAGTCATGTCAGATAGAGAGCCTTTATTTAATTCAAGAGATAGAAGTTTAGAAAGCCGCTTTACTTTAAAAAATACAATGATGGGTGATTATAGTGAAGATGATAATGGGGTTTTAAAACAATGGTTACAATGTGCAAAGAATGATTTTGATAGCATCCATAAAGGTATTTATGCTTTTTGTGTTAGGTCGATTAACCTAAATAAATTAGCACAAATGGAATTAAGAGAGCTGGATAGATTCTTTGAATGTGGAGAAAGTCTATCAATGGCAGTAAATATTGAAGAGCATATTTTTAGAAGTTCTGAACCATTGTTTAAGGTTGAACTATTACCAGAGGAAATATTTAAACAGTATTTAATGCTTCTTAGGGGTAATTTTGATTCTTTTTTAACTAAAGGGCATTTAGATATATTGTCTTTAGGTAGTGTGAGTTTAGAACCTGAAAACCTTGATAACCCAAATAATAAAAAATGGTGGCTTTCTGCAAGGGTTCAAGCGTTGTTATGGATTAGAGAATATTTAGAAGAGTTAATAGAAAAGGGTGAGCCTGAAAAAATATTTGAAAACAATCAGGGCTTTCAAGTTCTAAACCCAAAAAAAACAATACCAGCACTACATAAAGACCTAATTGATAATAAGCTAATAGCAGAAATAACATTAGAAGATTTTGAAAATGCCTTTTTAAATAGTGAAGGTTCTATTGTATGGACTGGACTACAAAGCCAATTAGGTTACTTTATTCAAGAAATTAAAAATAAGGGTATTGTTTTTACACATCAAAATTGGAAAGTTGCAGGGGGAATATTTTTAGTAAAAGGAAAGTGTGTTAAGGGGGATAGCCTAAAATCAGGGGCTAGGCAAATAACTGATAATCCTAAACTGATAATTGATAATATTATTAAGGAAATATTATCACTTCATTAACGGTAATATTCTGTTAATTCTAATAATTGCCTTTCATCCCTATATTGATTACTTACTTATCAATATTAGGACAAAAAATGCCACAAGCAATAACACTAGAAACATTACATCAAGAAGTAGTAGATTTAAAATCAACTTTAGCCGAAGTATTTACAGCTACAAAAGATACTCTTGATTTTAATGAAACTGCTTCATACATAAACCACAGCCGTTCACATCTTTATAAACTGACTTCACAGGGTTTAATACCTCATTACAAACCGTCTGGGAAAAAGATTTACTTTAAACGCTCAGAGCTAGATAAATGGGTTTTAAAGAATAAAGTCTATTCAGCCGATGAACTGGAACAAAAAGCAGTCAATCACTTAGTAGGGGGTTCTAAATGAGCCATATAACCGCCTATTATCAACTTCAAAAATTACCTGCAGATATTAAGAAAGAGTGGAAAATAAAATCATCAGCTAGGCTTGATTGCACAAGGCATTTTAACTTATTGGATGATAAACCACTCAACCAGTTTGTTAATAGAAAAGGGCAGATGTATTTTTATTGTTCTGCCCCTGAAAATTATGTAACTGCTAAAGCAAAAAGAATATCAGATATAGGCTTAACTCATGGTTCAAAAAATCTATCCTCCATTTTTATTCCAAATCTTGAGTATTCAGAATATGGATATGGTGATTATGGCAATGATTGTTTACTGTTCAAACTGAGTAATGATTTAAGCAGTATTGATATGTTTCTTATCAAGAATGGCAAACACTTAAAGAAGCAATATTTTCAGCAATTTATTGATGGTGAGTTGGATGAAGAAATAGAGCAAATCAAACAGCAGGCAATGCCTTTTTTTAACTATCAAAAAGCATCTTAATTTAGAAATAATAAACAGCCCTGTTAGGTTGATTTTCAGGGCTATTTATCCATTCTTCTATAGTAAGTGTATTTTGTAACAGTTTTGGTTACAGTCTAATGTTAGATACAGTCAATTTATGGCTACCACAAAGCCACACATCAACAGCAATTCTTAACAATCTGGAAAGGGTGAGTGAAGTATATTCCCTCACTACAGCAAAAGTTTCATGTTTTGGGTATCTTGGTAATTACAAAGTTTCAATTTATAATTATGGTATCAGTCTAAAGGGAAGTTTAGCCAAGTATTATTTAGGGGATAATTTCCAGACTCTCACAAGAAAAGGGACAGAAGAAGCCATTGAAAGCCTTTCTGATAAGTTGGGTATTAATGTAAATAAAGCAGGAGTAAAAAGGGTGGATATAGCAGAAAATCTAATAATGAAGCATAAACACCAAGCCTATTATGATTTATTGGGTGATTGCCCCAGATTAGAAAGACAAGAAAAGCCTAAAAGTATTTATTACAGTAATTCAAAGAAACAGTTAGTGTTTTATAATAAGGTGGCTGAAGGCAAGCATAGAGGGCTAAAATTGCCTGAAGCATGGAATAACAAACAAGTATTAAGGTATGAATTTAGATATATGAAAAAACCTCATGAGCTTCTTGATATGCCAATGTTTACAGCTCAAAATCTATATGATGAAGGTGTTTATATGAAAATGGTTGATGGATGGTTTAATCATTACCAGCAAGTTAATAAAATCAGATTACACAGCTTTACTAAAGAAACTATGAATAATGCTAAATTACTGGGAAGGCAGTTAATGCTAAAAGGGCTGGAAGCTTATGGAGGAGAACAGGAATTTTTAAGAATAATAGACAGGTCAAGGGCAGAGGGTAAATTAAACAATAGGGGGCAGGCAAAAAGACTTAAAGATAAAATTTTAGACCTTAGCAATGATAAGATTTTAACTGAAGAGTCAGAGCTAATTACAGAGCTTGATATGAAAGTTAAGCAAGCAAGAGAGTTTTATAGATAATTTACAGGTAACCTTTTAATAAACTATAATAAGGTTACCTTTTTATTATTTTGGAACTGATATGGCTAAACAAGAAACAAGGGGCAGGAAAGCACTACCAGAAAACAAGAGAAAACCACCCCAAGCCACGGTTAAAATTAACAGTATTATTTTACCTTTTGTCATTCAATTAAAAGGCAGTCTCAAAAAAGGCAGTTTAAGCCCTGATATTCTGCAAAACCTGTTTAATGTTCTGAACGGTAAAAGTATAGCTAATAATGCCAGCTTGAAGCAGGTGCAAAAATATGATGATGAACATAGAAAAGCGGTAAGCCTAGAAAGTGAAACCCGATTGTTAAAATCTGAAATTAGAAGCCTTGAAGCTCGATATGAACAGTTAAAGCATAAAGAGCATGATTGCCAAGTATTAATTAAAACAGGGGCAAGGTGTACAAAACCAGCAAAGTTGAAAGCTAGTTGGCAAGGTATAGAACTAAATGTATGTACTCAGCATTTTAAAACGGTGAGCAATCAGCAGAAAAATAATTAAAAGGTAACCTAAAAAATACACCATACAGAAAAACGGCTTATTAACTCTCAATAAAGCTCACAAATCATCATGAAATTAACCCCACAGCACCATAAAGCCATTATCCTATTATCAGAGGGGCTAAATAATAAAGAAGTAGCAGAACAGCTAAAATTAGCCCCAGAAACAATAAGCAGATATAAGGCTGATTTTAATTTCAAGGCAGAATTAAACAGCTTGCTAAATGCTAACCTTGAAGCTCAGCAAGATAAATTAAGAAGCTTAACCAGTGTTGCACTAGAAACCATTGAAAGTGTATTGGTAGATAATGAAGCCCCTCACAGGGATAAAATAACAGCCGCTTTTAAGGTGTTGGAGCTAACAAGGCTAAAGCAGGGCAGGATAGGTTCAAGCAACCCAACTACATTACAAAAGCAGTCTGAAGAGGATAGCTTACTAGATAGTTATGGGTTTTAATTATGCTGGTTAAGCGGTTTGTCAATGACTGTAAGCCAGCCCCACTACACGAGCTAATATTGAACTTTAAAATGGAGGTTGATTTATTAGTTTTAGAACCTAATACAGAAATGACCCGTTTTTGCAAGGTATTCAGTTTAAGTTTAGATTATGCTGATTTATTAAAAGGTAACCCTGAAATAAAAACAAATGATATTGAAGTATGGGGAGCTTTATTTAATCGCTATTTAACGGGCTTATAGTATTTATTTAAAAAGGTCTGAATGAGTACCTGTTCTCTCAAAACTGATATATTCATCATCAATTTTGTAGATTAATAGCCAGTCTGGTTCTATATGGCACTCTCTATGCCCTGAATAATCACCTATTAGTGAGTGGTCTTTGTATTTTTTATTTAGGGCTTGCTTGCCAATTAGTAACTGCATGACTGTTTTGATTTTATGAGTATCTTTACCACGCTTGGTGGCTCGCTTCATATCCTTTTGAAAGCCTTTTGTTATTTTAGGTATTAAAGGCATTAGATACCCAGTTTATCAAACATATCTTGAGCGTCTTTGCATTCTATAAGGTTTTCCCCACGGTCTGATTCATCCAATACTTTTCTGGTTTCTGAATTAGGAATTTCTACTTTAAAAGGTAAGCCATTATGCAGTTCAATTTGTTTGTAAAATATTGTAATAGCATCACTGGTATTAAGTCCTAAAGAAACTAAGATATTTTCTACATTAGCTTTTAATTCAGGTTCTATTCTTGCTCTAATGGTTGCTGATTTCATAACACTACCTAGTTTTACCCAATTGGGCTACAATATAACATAAGTCAGTAAAATAAAGCTAGTTTAGTAATAAATCAACTTTTTTACACCAAATTTACAATATTCTAATTATAAGTATTTGTTATTATATCTTTTTGTACTTTCTGTATAGGAAAGTAACTTGTAAAATCAAGAAGCTCTGCCAGTTAAATGAAGTTTTTATCTCTTAAACCCAAAGGAAAACACTGTATAAAAAAGAATGGGGTAAAATCTTGTAATAACGTAAAATGTGGTTCTGCAAGACTTCCCCCCATTTACATGTGAAGCTATTTTGTGTCTGTTTTAATGCGAGAGTTGGATATTCAGTCGATAACTGCCGTCTACTGGCGCTCGTCCTCCGGCCACTGAAAAATTAGAAAAAACTGTGGCAATGGCAGTTAAAACACCAAAGGTTCGCATTCCTGTTGCATCCAGCACTGGGGTGATGGCCCGTAAAAAGTCTCTTACCGAGGCATCATCAAGCGATGAAAGTAATAGCGAACGTCCCTCTACATCATCCATCAACAAATTTGATTGAAAAGCCGAAAGGTGGATATGGATTGGGCTCATTTCAGCAAGTGTGATGGTCACTGCAGTCCTCAATAAATCAAGAGCAACAATCTGTCCCATGGCATTCAACGTCTTCTGCACAGGGGAATCCGGCGTAGCGGCTTCAGTAACCTCGTCTTGAACGAATGATCTGGCTCCAGCACTTACCGACATCATTCGGTTTAGGCAATCCTCTAAATTATAAACATCGCCAAAATCGATTCCAGTTTTGATGTAGCGGAAGTGGCCTGTACCACTTGCAAAAATTCTGAAAGACATAAACCAGTTGATTATTTAGTTATTGCTATGATTTAAAATATTTTCTGATTATAGCAACCTTGTATAGGTTGTCAAGTAAGTGGCCGAGGTGAATTTAAACCCTTAAAAAACGTAATTTCTCGCTCCCCCATAAAAAACCAAAAAAGACTTGACAGGTAAAAACAAAATAAGGCTTATTTGCAATAAGGGGTTTAGCTTATTTATAAAACCTATGTTATAACATAGTTATTATTTGTTGGTTTTAATGGAGGCAATGATGGAAACTCATTTAAGAAAAGTAGGTAATTCTCAAGGAATTATTGGCTCGTTAAAAAATGATGTTGATTTAAGAATTGAAGGTAAAACTTTAATTATTAAAGCATTAAAGCATTAAAGAAACCAAGAGAAGGTTGGTTTGATAGTTATAAAGAAGAGGAGGAGATAAAGGGTGATGTATGGAATGACAGCTTATACCCGATGATATTACCGAGGAATGGCAATGGTAAAGTGTGGGGAGGTTTATTGGGTTAACCTCGATCCTACTTTTGGCTCAGAGATTAAGAAAACACGCCCTGCATTGGTTGTATCACCTGATGATTTAAATGATGCTTTGCCAAGGGTTATCATTGCACCTTTAACAAGCAAAGGTCAGTCTTTAGGCTGTAGGCCTGAAATAGTTTTTAATAACCGTCTTTCTCGATTATTGTTAGATCAAATGGGTTCAGTAGACAAAAGGCGTTTACTAGAAAGAATGGGAGAAATAGAGATCAAACTATGGCACTCCACATTATTGGAAATGTTTGAATAAATTCTGTTTTTTAGTGCATTTACACCAAATTTACAGTAATACAAAAAGTATTGTAAAGGTGGTGAGAAATGAAGGTAACTATCAGTAAAAGTAAGGGAAAGGCTGGAATAAAGAGCTTATGGCTTGAGTTCTATCATGGTCATAAAAAAATTCCTAAAGACAAATTAAAGCACCATAGAGAATTATTGAAGTTCAAAATGGTGAGCATGGCTTTAAAAACAGATGGTAAATTAAAAGCTAGTTTCTTTGATTACTCTGAATAGCACAGTAATAAAAAATTATAAGGAGGAAGTAAATCAAATTTTTTCAATATGGATTGTATACAACCATGTTTGATTTTTGCTCCCCTATTCTATAAAACATCCTTCAACTACTTTTTTTTCAAAGGGGTAAGGCTAAACCACTATTGTGGCATAAATTTAAAATTAAACTGTGGTCAGTTTATACTTCGTGTAATTAAATTTCACTCGACTGTTGAATTGCTTTCTAAAAATAAGTAAAGTCATAGGTGAGAGAGTGCTAATATTGCATTTTATATGAGTAAAAATAATCTAAAGAGGGGCAGATAGTGAAAATAATAAAAAGGTTAAAAGCTGGTATTATTTTGGGCGCGATGTGTTTTACAGGTACTGCATTCGCTTATAATGCAGGTAATTTTGAGGAGAAATGTACTGTACCTACATTTAGCAATTTTATTCCTGCTGAACAGGTAAAAGGTGGCCCTGTGCCAGAAGTGGAAGCAGGGGCTGTTGTGCAGTTTTCAGTACATAGGGGAGCTGATCTGTCAACGATTCGTGCAGAAGTTAGAAAGCTTAAACTTAAACTAGATATTGAAAATAGAAACTCTTATGGCATAGTCAGGATTAAGTTGCCTGCAGAGCTTAATGGTAAATATGCGCGTATAAACCTTTATGCAAGTTCCTTGGGAGAAGGCGGAGCTTGTAAGGCTAAAGGTGGTTGGTTAATAAAAGTAAAAAAAGCAACTGAAACGGAAGAGTAAGTAAGAGAGAATAAAAGGCCTAATATTTGGAAGTGAGGCTTTAGCCTCGCACGAATGAAGCGAGACTAAAGTCTCACTTCCAATTCTTATTGGTTCAAATATTAAAATAATTTTGTAAGCTAAGGCAACCAGTAAAAAATAGCCTTGTTGGTCTTTTGTCAGCCTTCAGTGTTATAATTTGGGTGGGTTATTTATTCTAGCTACCTAATAAATTTGTTTTTTAACTTTCCTAGTCCATTCGAGAAAAGGCTTTTCTGCATTTTCTATACTTAAATGATGCATTGGAATGTATCGCTTGTGTGGATTCAATTTTATTTCATCATAAATAAAACTATCATCAAACCCTGCTTTAGCGGCATCTTGGCGGTTACAAGCAAAATACACTTTTTTAAGCCTGGCCCAGTAAATAGCCCCTAAACACATAGGGCAAGGTTCGCAACTAGTGTAAAGCGTGCAATTTTTTAATTGAAAATCATCCAATATTTTACAAGCCTGGCGTATAGCCATGATTTCAGCATGTGCTGTGGGATCATTGTTGATAGTGACACAGTTCCCATTGACTGCAATAATTTGCTGGTCTTTTACAATAATTGCACCATAAGGGCCGCCCTGTTGATTGATTACATTTTGATTGGCTAAATCTACAGCTTGTTGTAAGTATTGTTTATGCATTTTTTTTTGGCCTACCTGGATTAAAAAACCAGCTAATAGATAATATAGCAGATAAACAATGTGTTTTTAGTTGATGTTGAGTCCTATGCTATCATCTTGAAATAGATTCTTATTATAAAAATTAATTTACGTTAAAAATATGCAAGATACAAAACCTCAAACAATCTACTTAAAAGACTATACGGTTCCTGAGTTCTTAATTAAAAGTGTTGAACTGACTGTTATTTTAGATGAGTCAAGAACTCGCGTTGTTTCAAAACTTAGGCTACAAAAAAATCCAAATAGTAAAGTAGAGTGTGCAACTTTAGTTTTACAGGGTGAAAATCTGGAATTGCTAAGTGTCGCGATGGATGGTGTCGCATTAACGCAAACACAATATCAGCAAAATACAGAATCTTTAACAATAAAGGGTATGCCACAAGACTCAGTCTTTATATTAGCGATTGAAAATACTATTAACCCTAAAACTAATACCTCACTTGAAGGTTTATACCTTTCAAAGACTATGCTTTGTACTCAATGTGAAGCAGAAGGTTTTAGAAAAATAACCTATTTTCTTGATCGTCCTGATGTTATGACTCTGTTTAAAACAACATTGATTGGAGATAAAGATAAGTATCCTATTTTATTATCAAATGGTAATAAAGTGGCAGAAGGTGAATTACAAAATAATCGACATTGGGTCACTTGGGAAGATCCTTTTAAAAAACCCTGTTATCTATTTGCCTTGGTTGCTGGGCAGTTGGAATGTATTCAAGGCTCATTTACTACGATGACCGGGCGTGAAATTAAGTTGCAAATCTTTGTTGAATCGCATGATATAGATAAGTGTGAGCATGCGATGCAATCTCTTAAGAATGCAATGCAATGGGATGAGCAGACTTATGGACGTGAGTATGATCTGGATTTATATATGATTGTTGCTGTTAGTCATTTTAATATGGGGGCAATGGAAAACAAGGGGCTGAATATTTTTAATACAAAATTTGTGTTGGCAAGACCTGATACAGCAACTGATACGGATTATGAACATATTGAGGGTGTTATAGGACATGAATATTTTCATAATTGGACGGGTAATAGAATTACCTGTCGGGATTGGTTTCAATTAAGTTTAAAAGAAGGTTTTACTGTTTTTCGAGATCAGCAATTTACTGGGGAGCAAACTTCTCAAGCTGTTAAAAGAATTGAAGATGTTAAATTATTGAGAGTCAGGCAGTTTGCTGAAGATGCAGGGCCTTTATCTCATCCTATTCGACCAGAATCGTATATAGAAATTAATAATTTTTATACCCTAACGGTGTATGAAAAAGGTGCAGAAGTGGTTCGTATGATTCATACCTTACTGGGTGGAGATAAGTTTAGAAAAGGCAGTGATTTATATTTTCAGCGCCATGATGGTCAAGCAGTCACCTGTGAAGATTTTATTAATGCAATGGAGGCTGCTGCAAATATTGATTTAAGTTTATTTAGGCGTTGGTATTCACAGGCAGGAACCCCTGTTTTGGAAGCAACGGAAGCGTATAGTGAGCAAGATAAAACACTCACGCTCACTTTAAAGCAAAGTTGTGTAGCAACGGCGGGGCAAGAGACTAAAAAACCATTGCATATTCCTGTTAAATTGGGTCTGCTAGCCAGTGATGGCTCAATAGCAAAAATTTGTATGGATGGCCTTGAGACAGATGAAATTGTTTTGGAGTTGCTTCAGGAACAGCAGGACTTTGTGTTTGAGCAGTTAGATAGCAAACCAGTTGTTTCATTATTGCGAGACTTTTCTGCTCCAGTGCGGCTAAATAAGCAACAAAGTTTAGCTGAGTTGGCTTTTTTATTAAGTCATGATGGTGATACTTTTAATCGCTGGGATGCTGGGCAAAAAATGTGTAGCCAAGTTATTTTTGGTTTAATTGCAGATATTCAACAAGGCCAAAAGCTACAACTTAACCCTTTATTAGTTGAGGCTTATGCCAATGTTATAGAATATTCTTGGGAAGACTTATCATATTTTTCATTATTATTGGGTTTACCTGCAGAAGATTATTTAGCCGGACAAATGGATGTGGTTGATGTTGATGCCATTCATCAAGCTAGAGAGTTTGTTAGAAAAGGTTTGGCGGAGAAATTACAAAATCAGTTTACTGATTTATATCAGCGGTACCATAAAGATGAATCAGGACAGTTTGATGCAGGTGCTATAGGTAGAAGGCGTATTAAAAATGTCTGTTTGGCTTATTTGACAGCACTGGAAACAGCAGAAAGCTATAAGCGGGCAGAACAGCAATTTGCTTCAGCAAAAAATATGACAGATCAAATGGCCGCATTATCTGTCATTGTTGAAAGTAAATCCTCGGCCAAGGCTGAATGCCTGGAAAGTTTTTATCAGCAGTGGAAGAATGAAGCTCTAGTCATTGATAAATGGTTTACTATACAAGCCAGTAGTAGTGCCGATGATACTTTTTCTATTGTTCAAACCTTATTGAAACATCCAGCTTTTGAATTAACCAACCCAAACAGGGTTCGTTCATTAATTGGTGCTTTTAGTCAGGCAAACCCATTACATTTTAATGCCGCAAATGGACAAGGGTACCGATTTTTAGCTGATCAAGTCATTGCACTAAATAGTATTAACCCCCAAGTTGCATCCAGAATGGTTGCCGCTTTAACGCAATGGAAACGGTTTGATAAAAATAGGCAAGCACTCATTAAAAAGGAATTGGAGCGGATTGTGAGTGTTGATGGTATTTCAAAGGATGTTTTTGAAGTTGCTAGTAAAAGTCTGCTTTGAATTTACGAAAATTAATTTGGAATGCTCGTTGCTTAACTGATAAGCAACGGATTGAATGGTATCCAGCCTTTTGGTTAATCAGGCCTAAAGTGCTGGAGTTATCCCCCTGTTGGCGAGAACTTAAGATTTTATTGCCTCACAGCTGGGTGGCAACCAATACAGGCGGAAGTATGTTTGGAGGCTTTCAAGCTTGTCTTGCCGATCCGATAGCAGCTATGGTTTGTATTAAAGTTTTTCCAGGTTATTCGGTATGGACTCGGTCATTACACCTTGATTTTAAATATGAAGGAGTTACTGATTTAGAATTACGTTTTGCTATGACCTCAGAGCAAGAAGCTTCAATTCGGATGGAGTTAAGGCAAAAGGGACGGAGTACTCCAATTTTTGAATATGCTTATTATTTGGCTGATGGGTCTTTATGTACAAAAATTACTGCAAGTATTGCAATTAGAGAGAAAGGATATAAGGCAAAAAGTAAGCGTTGAGTGTTAAAATACTTCTTATATCGTGTTTGAGGTGAGGGAGGAATAATACCCTCATATAATACAGTGGGTTATGCTTAAAACTAGCAAAATCTACAAAATATATCAATTTTTAGAGAGAGGAATTTATGCGTAACTGGAAACTGTTACCTGCTTTGGCTGCAGCAACCCTTGTTATTGCCATTATTTTATATGTTGCTTTCTATTTTCTATTCTTAGATTTATTAGTAGATTTATGGTGGTTTAGATCATTAGAACTAGAAGGGTATTACTGGTTAAGGTTACTTTATAGATTTATTTTATCAGGTGGCGTAACCCTAGTATTTTTTGCCATTTTCTATTTCCATTTTTGGATAGCTTCGCGTTATTTAGGTCTAAACCCACCCGATGAAGTATTGTTGGATGTTGATAAACGGCAACGCTTTCAACGCTTTGCCGATGTATTTATGGATGGCTCATCCAAAATATATACTCCTTTATCGCTAGTACTCGCTATTGTTATTGCCATACCCTTTTATGAGCAGTGGGAATCTGCCATTCTGTTCTTTTTTGGTAGCACGGCAGGAGTGACTGATCCTGTTTATGGTAATGACGTTAGTTTTTACCTGTTTTCTTATCCTGTTTATATGTTAATTCAGCAGGAATTAGTGATAACGGCAAGTCTTTTGTTTGTAATGGTAGGTTGTTTGTATTGGTTAGAGCATATTTTTGTACCTAACCAGAATAAAGAATTTCCCGTAGGTGCAAAAATACATTTAACGATATTAATTGGTTTTATTGTTCTTTTTGTTGTTTGGGGCTTCTTACTAGATCGGTTTTCTTTATTGTATGTAGATAGTCATGAGCCGGTATTTTTTGGTCCCGGTTTTATAGAGATACGGTATCAACTACCTCTAATATGGATGTCTATTGTTACTTTTATAGGGACAGCAATTTCAGCCATTATTTTTATTTTTTCTGAAAGGCATCGAGTCAAGATGCCTTTTTACATCTCATTAGTTTCTTTTTTAGTTGTTATAGGTTTACAACATTCTACGTTTATTCCTGACCTAATGACCAAGTTTATAGTTAAGCCCAGCCCCGTAAGTACTGAAAAGTTCTTTATGCAGAATAATATAGATGCAACATTGGATGCTTATGACCTGAATAATATAAATACGATTGATTTTTCCGTAAATCTGGATGCGACTAAAGATATTGAGGCATGGAGTACTCGACAACATTTTGAAAATATTCCTGTTTGGGACAGGCAGTTTTTAACTGATGTATATATGCAGTTACAGGGATTAAGGCCTTATTATCAGTTTGTTGAGGTTGATGAAGATCGTTATTTTATAAATGGTCATTTTCAACAAGTTAATTTGGCTGCAAGGGAAATGAATATAAAAAAATTACCCCTTGCTGCTCAAGACTGGGAGAATACACATTTACGTTACACTCATGGGTATGGTGCGGTTGTAACACCGGCTGCACAAGATGCAGCGAAACCGATTACCTGGTATTTACGTGATCTGAATATGTCTTCAACAAAAGGGTTTAATGTTAAAAACCCTGATATATATTTTGGGCAAGAAAACTATAAATATGCAGTAGTACCTAATAAATTAAACATAGAAGGGCTTTCAGGTAATGATCCGAGTTTAGATCTTGGGTACAAAGACAACTCAGGTGTTCCTGTTCCTTCGTATTTTAGAAAGGCATTATTAGCTTTTTATCTTAAAGATGAAAAAGTGTTCTTCTCTTCAAATATTAGTAAACAAAGTAAGGTGATGTTGCATAGAAACATCATTGATCGAATTAATCATATATCACCTTTTTTACATTTAGATAGAGACCCTTATCTAGTGATTACTAAGGATCGGTTTTATTGGATTCAAGATGCTTATACGCTTTCTAATTATTACCCTGTTTCAAAACCGGCTGAGCATGATTACCTCGATGGAAACCATAAATTTAACTATATTCGTAACTCAGTAAAAATTATTGTAGATGCTTATAGTGGAAAGGTGAAATATTATATTTCTAACCCCGCAGACCCCATTATACAAGCCTATAGTCGAGCCTATCCTGGCGTTTTTTTAGAATTGGATAAAATGCCTGAGGAATTGCAACATCATTTACGCTATCCTCGTGATTTGTATCATATGCAGATGAGAGTCTATGCAAAATACCATCAGAAAACACCTGCATTATTTTATGAGCAGGCTGAAACATGGCAATTTGCGAGTGTAAATAAAAAACTGGTTTTGCCTTACTTTATTACTATGGATTTTAATCATTGTAATAATAGAGAAGAGTTTGTGATGATTAACCCTATGACCCCTATTAATCGTGATAATTTGAGTATGGTGGGTGTTGCGGGTACTGCTGATAACAAGAGGTGTACTGAAGCCTATTTGCCTAATATTTCGATATATAAGTTTAATAAAGATATTCAGGTTAATGGACCGGCGCAAGTAGATGCACTGATTGATCAGAGTCCAGAGATTTCTGAACAATTTACTTTGTGGGATCAGCACGGTTCAACGGTTAAAAGGGGGAGAATGATTATTTTGCCGATGAAAAATTCAGTGCTCTATGTACAGCCAATTTACATGATATCAACTAAAACTAAGATACCTGAGCTTACAAGGGTTATTGTTTCAATTGGTAATAAAGTTGTGATGGATAAAACCTTGTGGTCTGCATTTAAACGCTTAAAAGATCACTTTATCAAAGGAGCCAAGGAGAAAAAATAATCAGGAACAGGAACCACAATTGGAAAATAAGACTGCAATCATAACGAGAGATCGTATAGTTTCAGTACGTTGTACTAGTTTTTTTTTGTGAGTTCCTCGAAAAAATAGCCCATGCTTATTCTGATAGTAATAGTAAACTGCCAATGACTATGGTGCTGGATAATGACCGATATCAGAAGTGTCAATCAGTGACAAACAAGGCGAAAGAGTTAGGTATCGAATTATTTTATCTGCCACCTTAAGCACCATGATAACTTCAATGCATTTAGAAATAGCATTTTAGTGATTTCAGCACTCGTTTTAAAACTGAGATGGAAAGTTTGATGACTATGAAATTTCAGTTATTTTGAGAAAAACCGAAAACTTGACCGCGCGGAGTATAGACCCTTAACCAAAGCGTAATCAAGGTTTTTTTATAATAGCCATATTAAAGTCAATAAAGCTCGTCACTGTTATCCATATCATCTGTATCGTTATACAACATAGGGTCGCCATCATTTAAAATAGCTGCATCCACGACTCGGCAAACCACAAGCTTATGGTCACCTGCATCAGAATAATGATCCACCTGGCAATCAAAATAAGCCAAACTATCGGCTAATGCAGGTGCTTTTGTAGTTTCTAGCCATAAAAAGTCCGCCATTTTATCTTTAATATCTGATTTGCCAAAATGCTCAGCTGCAGGATATTGCTCATTATCTAAAACACTAATACAGCAAATACCACCTTCCTGTAATAACTTATAGGAGTGATTTTGTGGATTAATACTAAAACAAATTAATAAAGGGTCAAAAGATACCTGCATCACCCATGCCGCGGTAAAGGCATTTTTTTGTTTGCCATTATCAACACTAATAATATAAACACCATGAGTAATATGTTTACATATTGCAGTTGCATTTTTAATCATTTTGCTGTCTCCATAAAAATTCTCATTGATAAATCTACGGCTTTAACATGCTTAGTTAAAGCGCCAATAGAAATATAGTCAACACCGGTTTCTGCAACCTCTCTAATAGTCTCTAAGGTAATATCTCCAGAGGCTTCTAGTTCTATACCTTGATGGTTTAAAGCAACAGCAGCTTTCATATCGGCATTGGAAAAATTATCCAGCATAATACGGTCTGGCTTGGCGGCTAATGCTTGTTGAAATTCAGCTAGTGATTCAACCTCAACTTCAACCATAACATCAGTTACTGTACGTGCTGCATTAATTGCCTGGGATATTGAACCTGCCGCCATAATATGATTTTCCTTAATCAACACGCCATCATATAAGCCGGTTCTATGATTGACACAACCGCCACATGTGACAGCATATTTTTGCGCCCTTCTAAGCCCAGGAATTGTTTTTCTTGTATCCAATACCTTACAATGAGTCCCTGCAACTGCAACTGCAACTGCATATTGCTTTGCTACTGAGGCAGTAGCGGATAATGTTTGCAATAAATTTAATGCGGTTCGTTCACCCGTTAATAAATCTCTTGCGGACCCATTTAACTCACATAATAATGTATCTTCAGTACAAATATCACCTTCAGCTTTAAACCAGTTAATATTGATATTTGGGTTTAAGGTTTTAAATACGCTATCAAACCAAGCTTGACCACATAGCACCATGGTTTCTCTGGTTATAACACGTGCTTTTGCCTGCCTGGATGCTGGAATAATACTGGCAGTTATATCTCCACTCCCAATATCTTCAGCAAGAAAATTTTTTATTTCAGTTGTCGTGGGTTGATTATTCATGTGTTTAAATACTGACACTATTTATAGTTTGATTGATTTATGAAAATTAAGAACCATTGGTTTCAACAAGTATCCAGAGTTATTTCACCTAATTATGATGACCGCCCTTTTGGTGAGGTTATGTCTCTTTTAGTGATTCATTGTATCAGTCTTCCACCTGAACAATTTGGTGGGAATTATATTAATCAATTATTTTGTAATCAACTAAACCCAGAAGAACATCCATATTTTAAGGAAATATATCAATTAAGAGTTTCTTCTCACTTGTTAATCAAGCGTACGGGGGAAATTGTTCAATATGTGCCTTTTGATAAACGAGCATGGCATGCGGGGTTATCAGTGTATCAAGGCAAGGAGAGGTGTAATGATTTTTCAATTGGGGTTGAGTTGGAAGGTTCAGAAAACCAGCCCTATACTGAGAACCAGTACCAGCAATTAATTTCAGTGAGTCAGGCTTTAATTAAATATTACCCTAACTTATCAGTCGAGCATATTACCCGACATAGCGATATATCACCTGGTAGAAAAACAGACCCAGGTGAGTCATTTAATTGGGATTGGTTTTTGTCTGAAATCTCTAAGTAACTAGGTTCGGTTTATTGGTAATAAACAAAGCTAGAAATGCTGAAAGAAATAATAAGATGGATGAGGGAAGAGGAATAATTGCTGGTAAAGTAATTGTCCCTGAAGTAGTGATTGCACCGCTGCTTGTGTAATAACTTGGTTCTGGGCGCTGTATATTCCACCATAGTGAAGGTAAAAGCAGTCCAGATTTAGGGTCTATACCTGAGGAACTCGTAAAAAATGAAGCATTTTCAGTGTGGGCTCTACCCGTTATTGTATTTAACCCTATCAAGTCCGCATTAATACGACCAAAAATAGAAATACTCCCCCTTTTTGAGAGAAATGAAATCTTAGCTTTTTGGGCTACGAAAATATCACCATAAATATTAATATCCCCATTACTCACAATGGATACTGTTTTATTTTCAGGAATAATGTAATTAAGCGTTAACCCTTGAGCCTCTTGCAAAACTCCAAATTTCACAGCCCTATATTTGCGAACAATTCTCATTCGTATTTTTTAAAAAAATAATCTCCTCTTTTTTTGTCTTTATCTGTTCTTGGATCTTATTTTTCAGTTTTTTT
>JAJRUF010000094.1 GCA_024277935.1 Gammaproteobacteria bacterium | reverse complement strand
ATGGTTGTGTACAGCTAAATTCATCTGCCACATGCCTAACAAAAAAATACAGCGGACAGTTTAAAGCGTCACTTTTTTTGCTTGCGCAAAAACGTGCCCCTTTAAACTGCCGCTGATTTTAGGCGTTAGCACGGTATAAAAAACTACCATCTGAGTTTAATTTTGTTAAAAGAGAGATGAAAACCACGGAGCAAATAATGGGCATCATAGGCAAGTCAAAAGAATTTGCAGATGTGGCTCATGTAATACCGAGTAAACTTGTCAGCGCAGTTCCGAAGATGGAGCATTTTTCAATTTATTGAATGTGAATGAAAGTAAGTCAAAATGATAAAAGCCTTTGGCTCAGTGAAACCGGATGGTAAATAATGGAGGCAGATCAAAATCACTCAAAATAAAAATAATGGCTCATGCAGCAAATGCAATACCGAGCAAACTTGCCAGCGCAGTTCCGTGATGGAGCATCTGCCGATTTATCGAGTGTGAATGACAGCAAGTCAAAATGATAAAAGCTTTTGGTTCAGTGAAACCCAATAGCAAATAAAGGAGATAAACTGAATCATGAAAATGCTACCTCGTTGTGATTGGGTTACAATAAATAACTGCGCTGTTTTGGCCGTATTGCGCAACAAAAAGGTGCTAACAAAAGCATCAACCTGACCCGCTTCCGCGCTGTTTGAATTGTGCTCACCGCTACGCTAGCACAATTCAAACAACGCTCCAGCGGTCAGGTTATGCTAAGCGTTAGGTTTCCAAAAAATGCCAAACTTCTTTGAATCAGATAATGATCAGCAACTGAAGCATGATACGATAAATAAACATTAACAAAAGGAGATATTAATGAAGCAAATATTATTAATTATACTTTCTGGAATCCTACTTTCAGGCTGCATGTCTGCTGGCCAGCATCGAGAAGCCGTTCAGGATAACACCACGGATAAAATGACTGTTGGTAAAGTGCAGCGTGAAATAAGGGTAGGTATGAGTGGTGCTGATGTAGCCCAAGTTTTGGGTTCACCAAACATAGTTTCAACAGATGAAGAAAGGAGAGAGGTATGGATATACGATAAAATTGCAACTGATACAGCATATTCAAGTAGTAGTGGCGGTGTTTCGGCGCTTATTCTCGGCATTAGTGGTTCATTAGCTGGTGGTGTTGCTCCTGGATACAGTCAAGGTTCTGGAGCTACTTCAAAATCTCAAAGAACACTAACTGTAATAATTAAGTTTGGTACTGATAAAAAAGTAAGAGACTTTGCATACCATACATCTAGGTTTTAGAGAGAAATTAAAATCATGATTAAACAAAATGGATGGTACGTATTGCTTTTAGCAACAATCATTATGTTATTAACAGGCTGCCAAACTATTCCAAAAGATGCACTCAAGCTAAAGCCTGAGTCTTTACAAAAACGTTCACTGCAAACGAGGGTGTACGAAGGCATTAATGAGGTTGGAATATTATCTGCATCAGCTGGTGTAATACAAGATCTTGGTTTTAATATTGATGAAAGTGAAACAAAACTTGGGCTTATTGTAGGATCAAAAGAAAGGGATGCAACAGAAGCTGGGCAGGTTGCTGCTGCTATTTTGGTCGCGGTTCTTGGTGGAGGATCAATGGCTATTGATAAAAACCAAAAACTGAAAATATCTCTTGTTGTAAGGCCAGCGCCAAAAAACACTGAAAATAAGCATTTTGTTAGAGTAACCTTCCAAAGAATTGTATGGAATACACAGAATAGAATTACTCGAATTGAAGGCTTAGAAGATCCTGAAATATATCAAGAGTTTTTTGATCGCTTATCAAAGGCAGTATTTCTTGAAGGATATAAAATATGAAGAATTCAAAAGTAATTATTGCAGGATTTTTAGCAATAACCTTAATTGGGTTATCTGGATGTCAAACTAACTCAAGTAAGCAATTGCTAAAAACTGATGAAAGTCAGGTAAAAATGCGGAGCATTCAAACTAGAGCATTTGATACAACTGATAAAAATAAAATGCTTAGAACGGTAATTGCTACTTTACAAGATTTAGGGTTTGTTGTTGATAAAGCAGATGAAGTCCTCGGGTCAGTAAGTGCAACAAAGCTTGATGGTTATCAATTACGTATGACTACTACAGTTCGGCCAAGAGGCAATACTCAGTTGTTAGTTCGTGCTAATGCACAATACAATCTCACAGCTGTTAAAGATCCAGAAATATATCAGGATTTCTTTACCTCATTAGGAAAATCATTGTTTTTAAGTGCCCATTCAGTTGAATAAAACCTAACAAAACAAATCAACCTGACCCATTTTTCGTTCGCGCTGCTCACGAAAAATGGTCAGGTTATTTGCAACGTTAGCCCTCAAAAGGAGATCGAATGGAAAATATAGCCATTGCAAACCAATTGACCATTCGTGAGTGTGGTTTGGATGAATATTGGTTACAAGATCAAATCTACAACAACCCAAATTGCCTTGGCCTTGGTGAACTTGACGCTATTGATAAAGAACGCAGGCAGTCTAGTGGCGGTCGTTTAGATATCCTACTCAAGAATCCGGAAGATGACTCTATGTTTGAGGTAGAGGTCATGCTCGGTGAAACGGATGAATCACACATTATTCGTACCATCGAATACTGGGATAATGAAAAAAGAAAATGGCCACAAAGGCAGCACTATGCAGTGTTGGTTGCCGAGTCAATTACAAGGCGGTTTTTTAATGTCATTCAGCTACTAAGCCATTCAATTCCCATAATTGCAATTCAAGCAAACATAATCGAGTTCAACGGCCAAAAATCATTAAATTTTGTCAAAGTACTCGACACCTTTGAAGAAATTGATGATGGCTCTTCAATTAACAGTGAAACCTTTGATGAGAAATATTGGCAAAGCAAAGCTCAGTGGGTAATAGAAACAGCCACCATTTTACAATCAGAGCTATCCGAGGTTATTGGCGAAACAACTCTAAATTACACAAAGCACTACATAGCCATAACATCACATAATAATAATTTGTTTTGGCTGCACAAACGCAGTGCAGGCAAGGTTCTTTTTGGTTTCCGTGTTGCAGCACATTTAATGGATGAAGCCAAAGAGTTACTAGATGAAAACAGTATTTCGTATGTGCATAAAAGAAAAAGCTTACGAATTACAACCGACAAGAAAGCCATCAGAAGCAATAAGGAGCTTTTTGTTAAAATAGCTCAAATGGCTTCCGAGTACTGGAACAAATAATGGGCTAACAATCGCATGCACTCGGACAGCAAAAAGCGCCGCTCCTCGTTCCTCGTCGCTATGCTTTTTGCTTCCGGTGATGCGGGGCGTTATGCGTAAAATGGAAAAGGGAGAGGATATGAATATATTAATTGCAGAAGATAATCCAATTGCTCAGATGTTACATTGCGATTTGATGAATGAGTGGGGTCATAATTTTGATATGGCTTCAAATGGCCTGGAAGCTGTAGATTGTGTACGGAAAAATAAGGGGAAATATGATCTTTGTTTGATGGACATTGAAATGCCAAAAATGAATGGAATTGAGGCAACAAAGATTATCCGAAGAATTACAAATTATTTTCCAATTATGGCGCTTACAGCCAATGATGATTACAAAAAAGCATGTTATGAAGCCGGAATGGATGATTTTGCACAAAAACCGTGCCTTCCTAGTGAATTATTCGCTAAAATCAATAAATTATCAGTAAAGTTATATCAATTCATATCAAAGCCAAATGGTTTTGATTTAACAGAGGTGATGCCAATGGATAGACAGCATGCTGAAGAATTACGAGAGCTAGCTAAGAAAGGTTTATGCAAAATGCGTTTAATGGGTTCAGGTGCTCATGATGTAACATTCACGGTACACAAGCATGTGCCATATAGCATATCTCATGACTTCATTGAGGAAGAATTGGAGATTACAACTTTTATTGATCGTAATGATAAATGTCCAGCTGAGTGTTACATGTATAAATCAAGTTGTTTGATTCCTGTTGTATTGTTAGATGATGAGCAATATATAGAAAAATGCCAGCATGAAGATAAAAAGATGGAGCATCGAGAAGCTCTTGTAGAGAAAAAGAGTAAGTCATAACTATGAGGCAAGATATCGCATAACAAAGTAAATCAACCTGACATTTTGTTCGCTAGCGCTCTCAAAATGACAGGTTATTTACGGCGTTAGCACAACATAAAAAATGACCATCTGAGGCAAGTCAAAAGAGCTTGCTTGTGCAGTTCATGCAATACTGAAAAAACTTGCCAGTACAGAGCCGCGATGGAGTTTCTATCAACTTGTTGAGCAAGAATGAGAGTAAGT
>JAJRUF010000093.1 GCA_024277935.1 Gammaproteobacteria bacterium | reverse complement strand
GGGGCGAACCCGAATTCCCATTGCCGAAATTTTTAGGCTAAATCCTAGCCTTCATGAGTCGGTTCTGACTTAGGACGGAGGGTATTTATTGATTATGTAGTCTTCAATCTCTCTCAGGCAAAGGGCAAAAGTGGCACATCATGAGCCAAGGCTATGGCTTGCTCTCAAATGAGGGGGGAGGGGAATGGCAAAAAATGGGGGGGGGGATAGAGATAATCGCAGTGAAAATCTTCATATTGCCTGAAAACAGAGTGAAAAATAGAAACCTAAGGTTTCCATCAGGCTGTTCAGCAAAAAGCTATTTTCAATAGCGAAACTCAAACCAAATAGTAAAATCGGGCTTGTCCAACAAACGGTTCAGATTGTGGCTCGCTTCGCGATCACAATCTAACCTAATTCGTTATGCGATTATTGCTCATTTCTATCTGGTATTATAATTAGCAGAAATTCAATAATTGCCCCTAGGTTACCTTTCGATTTTAAATTGATTAACTCTTTATATCCATTATCATTATATTTTGATTTATTTGTAATTATCCAACCGTTTTTATCATCTTCTTGTGAATCATTATTAGTGCTTAGTAGTTTGGAAAACACACAACTTTGACCTAATTCAAATTCAACAGGTAAAATAATATTATATTTCCCCGTTGTTATTGCCCCTTGCTTATCTATCTAAGTTATTAGACCATTCCCTAACGGCTCAAAATTAATTTAACAAAAAACACCGTCATTCCTGCGCTCTCTTAGCAGGAATCCATACGACCTAAGCAGAGGATTCTTCTCGATAAGGAAACTCGGAAATGAGGAAAATAAGAATGTTAAGTTAATTATGCTTGCCTACTTAAGTCCTCTGGGTGATTTAAAATATTACTTTTATTAAAGCGGGTGAAATTAAGCTCAACTCGATGTTGGTCTTTATTTAGTAGTATTATTATCATCTTCTGCTATCTTTAATAACCAACCACCTTGCCCTTTACATTTGTTTGTACCTGTTGCTTTAATATCAACCCTGGCATAAGTATTTTGTAATGAAGCAGGTAACTTTCCAGTAATTGAATAACCTTTATTATTTTTATTAATAGTGACCTCAACAGCTTGTTTTTTTACTGATACTTTAATGCTCTCAGGATTTGTCAAAGATGACGCAAAAAATGAAAACCCTGATTGTGCAGTAACAACCGATAAATGAGGCGGCATAAATTTACTGAATTTGGGTTTTACACAAGCCTTTTTACTGCTACTACTCCCATAAGATAAAGTATTTGTACTGAAAATTGCCAGTATAAAGAGCATTAAAAATTTATAAATGTTCATAGGTTTTCTCCAAAAAATATTTTAGAAACAAGGAATTTACAGACTTTTCAATTAATCACCCGTTAAAGCTTCTACCGAGGTGTTGAATTTAAAAATCCCCACTGCTCTGATAATACAGCTTATTACATTACATTGTTGCATTACCTTTTTTAGGGTCGTTATTCCCCTTATCACCTAACTCAATAGTTCTTGTTTTTGGCTCTACTTGTGGCTCATCTACTTCAGGATCAGCAATTTTTTCACCTTTCATCAAGCTTTTAATTTGAAATTTATCTAATGTCTCCCATGCTAATAAAGCATTTGCCATATTGTGCAAAATATCTATATTCTCAGTTAAAATTTGTTTTGCTCGTTCATAATTAGTGTCTAACAGTTTATTGATTTCATCATCAATTGTTTGTGCAATTTTTTCTGATAATAATTTACTGTCCCCACCAAACATACCCTGATTATCCGAACTGTATTTACGAGGTCCCATTTTTTCAGACAATCCCCACTCAGTAACCATATTAGTGGCTAACTGGGTTGCTCGCTCTATGTCATTAGACGCACCTGTTGTCACTTTATTTTTTCCATAAATCATTTCCTCTGCAATACGCCCACCATAAAGACTTGCAATCTGGCTTTCTAATTTGTCTCTACTCGCACTGTGCTGGTCACGCTCAGGTAAAAACATGGTAATTCCTAGGGCACCTCCTCTTGGCATAATACTTACTTTATAGACAGGGTCATGTTCTTCGACAATCTCGCCTACAATTGTATGACCAGCTTCATGGTAGGCTGTCATCAAAAGTTCTTCTCTGGTCATAATCATAGTGCGTCTTTCGACTCCCATAATCATTTTATCGCGAGCTCTGTCTAGGTCTTCCATTGTTACTTTAGATTTATTTTGCCTAGCTGCAAATAAAGCCCCTTCATTAACAAGGTTTGCTATTTCTGCACCTGAAAACCCAGGTGTACCACGAGCCAGGTCATGAAGATTGATATCATCGGCTTGGGGTACTTTTTTAATGTGTACGTTAAGTATTTGCTCACGCCCTTTAATATCAGGCAATCCAATATTGACCTCTCTGTCAAAACGCCCTGGCCTAAGTAGTGCTTTATCGAGTATATCTGAACGATTGGTTGCTGCAATAACTATAATGCCTTCATTACCTGAAAAACCATCCATCTCTACTAAAAGCTGATTGAGGGTTTGTTCACGTTCTTCACTACCTCCCCCCATACCACTTCCACCACGCTGACGTCCAACGGCATCAATTTCATCAATAAAAATAATACAGGGTGCTTTCTTCTTAGCTTCCTGAAACATATCTCGTACCCGAGAAGCACCAACACCGACAAACATCTCCACAAAATCTGAACCTGAAATAGAAAAGAATGGAACGGACGCCTCACCAGCAACTGCTTTTGCTAAGAGAGTTTTCCCCGTTCCCGGAGGGCCTACCATTAATACTCCTCGTGGCATTTGCCCACCTAAGGCTTGAAATTTACCAGGATCTTTTAAAAAATCCACCATTTCCATGACATCTTCTTTGGCTTCTTCACAACCAGCAACATCAGCAAATCGAATTTTAATCTGTTCTTCTTCCATCAATTTAGCGCGGCTTTTACCAAAATTCATTTGTCCGCCCATGCCACCTCCTGAGCCTTGCTGTCTACGCATAAAATAAATCCAGACTGCAATCAATAACAACATCGGTGCCCAAGAAATGAAAATTTGCATTAATAGAGACTGTTGCTTGGGGGGTTCAACCTTTATTTTGACATTATTTTCCAATAATTCATCTACTAACTTATCGTCATTTGGATTATAGGTAATAAAGCGTTCACCATTACTACGAAAACCTTTTATAGTTTCGCCATTGATGGTTACTTTAGTAATTTGGCCATCTCGAATATCATCAATAAAATCTGAATATCGAACAGAATAATTACTATCTTGATATTTATTATCACGGTTAATTATTGAAAAAATTACAAATCCTATCGTCAGTAACGCTATGATTCTATATATTATTATTTTCATGGATATACTCCTTTTTAAAACTTTAATACACCTTTTGATTTCACTAGAAAAAATTCAGGAAACTGATTTTAGTTCTAAAATTAATATATCGTGATTTTTTTCAAGTAAGACATAATACTACGGTAAAAAGTGTAAAACACGTTTTTATCAAAACAGTTTACCTATACCTGCGTCCTTGGTGTTTCTGCTACTTTTAAGTAATTTTAATATAGTTTGAAATGGATAACTGAAAATCATCAACTGAGGAAAACTGTTAAAGAATCAGCATAATTCCAAGTTAATTGAGAGGAGAGACCATAAATTTTTACCAAACACACACTTATGACTTCTAACTGATTTATATGTCTTTAATGTACAGTTAAAAGGTAACCGTTCAAAATTTTGCTTAACTATAAAATCAGTCTCCCAAAATTATTTTTGAACGGTTTTATTTTATACCCTCCTTTTAATTACATTTAGGCTTAATACTATCTCCGACAGCAATTATACAAATACAACCTTTTTGTACAAGATCATAAAAAGTTTATAAAAAACAAACTACAAGTTTATAAAAGGCTAAGTTTATAATTTTTTTCAGCTTTTAAATCACATAAATGATAATCTGCTGAGCTTTTAACCCAATAAACTTTAGCACCTTATGTCTTTACTCTCGGCTTTCCATCAGCAATGTAATTTAATGCCTGACAATATCGCTTTAATTGAAGACAGTCGTCAACTTAGCTACCAACAAGTTCAAATTCAAGCCTCATTAATCAGCAGCCAGCTACAAACTATTCAAAAACTTGAAAGAGTCATTATTGCCATTGACCGAGGAATTGATGCAACACTGGCTATTTTTGCTTCATTACAGATGGGGGCTTGCTATATCCCCTTAGACTTAAAAAATCCAGCCCACAGGTTAAATTATATTATTAAAGATGCTGATGCTCAGGTCATTTTAGGTAAAGGGCAATGCCCAGATTGGCTTGATTTCCCTGAGCTATGGATAAATATTGAACAACTTCCTATCTCTCCTTCTTTACCCCCAGTCGCTATCGTTCAGGAAGCTTTAGCCGCAATACTTTACACCTCTGGCTCTACCGGTAATCCGAAAGGCGTTGCGCTTAGTCACCGAGCGATGGGGAATTTTGTTAATTGGGCGGCAAAAACATTTAATATTCAAAGTGGCGATAATATTGCTTCCTTAGCACCCTTTCATTTTGATCTCAGTGTGTTTGATTTATTTACTAGCTTAGGCCGAGGTGCTACTATTCATTTTGTTCCAGCAAAATTTGCTATGTCACCCAGCCGCTTAACCAGCTGGTTAAGCGAACATAAAATAACGGCCTGGTATACCGTCCCCTCTTTACTTAGTTTTATTGCTCTAAAAGGCGCATTAAATACCACACCTTTACCCTATTTAAAAACTATTTTATTTGCCGGTGAAGTATTTCCTAGTCCTCAGCTTATTGAACTCTGTAAGCTACTTCCTTCAGCCAGCCTCTACAATTTATATGGTCCAACAGAAACTAATGTTTGTTGTTATTGGCCTGTTGATAGAAATGCCTTACACATTGAGCAAGTCATTCCCATTGGCATTCCTGCTTGCAGCTCTATACTAAAAATACACCCTGAAACGGGGGAACTTCTGGTAATAAGCGCCAATAATCTTTCGGGTTATTGGCAGCAGGGGAAGTTAAACTCAGCATTATTAGATAATACTTACTCCACAGGGGATAAAGTCTCTATAAATGCAAAGGGTGAATACTGTTATCATGGTCGATTAGACAGGATGTTAAAATGTTCAGGCTACCGAGTAGAGCCTGCTGAAATTGAACAGGTTATTTTGCAATGTCCTGACGTAGAGCACTGTGCTGTTATAGGTATTAAAGATAGTACCAGTGGTCAACGTCCTGTTGCCATAGTGGTATTAAAACAGAATAAAACAGTCGCTGACATTATTAAGCCCATTAAACAAAAGCTACCCACTTATATGCAACCTTGTAAATTTATAGTGCTAGATTGTTTACCTTATTTAGCCAATGGTAAAACGGACTATCAGCAATTACAAAAACAACTAGAGATAAAATGAACTTACTTCCTAAAATTGGCAATCACTTCGCCTCTAAGCAACGTTTGATTTATTGTGCTGATCATGGCTTATTTAAACATGCCATTTCTTCCGAAATGGGAGGTTCTGGTAGTAGTTTTGCTGATTTAGTATCCGCACACCAAGCTATTGGAAAATCCTGTTTGGATAATGGTTTGCTACTTTCTATTAATGCCCACCTTTGGGGCTCAGTTTTTCCGATTATTAATTATGGCACGGAAGAACAGCAACAATCTTACCTACAAAAATTAATATCAGCCCAATTAATTGGTGGTCATGCAATTACTGAACCACAGGCGGGGTCCGATCTTAATGCCTTAGAAATGACGGCTAAAATAACTACAACAGGTATTCAACTTAATGGTCATAAGCGGTTTATTACCAATACGCCGATTGCTGATTTATTAGTTGTTTATGCACGTTTAGATAATACACTTTCTGCCTTTATTATTCATGCTGAAGATGAAGGTGCTAACTTTAAAAATTCCCCTGAAGTTTCTGGCTGTAAAACGGCAACAATGGGTGATTTAGTGTTAGAAAATTGTGTTATACCACTGGAAAGACAGCTTGGTAAAACAGGTGCTGGAAATATGATGATTCAGCAAGCACTAGAACTAGAGCGTGCTTTTATCTTTGCTGGAGTCTGTGGAGTAATGGAGTGGCAATTACAACAAGTGATTCAGTTTAGTCGTCAACGTCGAGTGAATGGTAGTCATTTAGGAAAAAATCAGGCTATTAGTCACACAATTGCTGAAATGAAAACAAGGCTTGATACTATAAAACTATGGGTCAATGAGTGTGCAAGATTAAAAGACCAAAATAAACGTCTTACCCTTGCCAGTGCACAAACCAAGTTATTTGCGGCTGAAGCATTCTTGCAATCAAGTTTAGATGCTGTACAAATTATGGGTAGCAGTAGCCTGATTAAACACAGTTCAATTGCTGAGTTTGTTAGTGATGCATTGGCCAGCCGCTTGTTTTCTGGCTCATCTGAAATACAGAAAAATATTATTGCAGCACTACTCGGCACCGGAGAAGGCTATAAATAACTGTACTTACCATTATTTAACGATAACCTATAACTGTAATATAAATAATGCTCATAAAATATTTTCCTAAAGCTATTCTGATATTGCTATCACAAGTAATTTTGACTGCGTGCCAATCGGTTTCTTTTCCTATTTTTCAAGATGATGACGAGCTTATTACAGGGATTCAACATGCTTTTTTGTTATCAGACCAACAGTCTACATATGGAAAAATAGCAACAGTAGAATTACAGGATGGAGATTCTTTACCTCTAATAGCTAGATATTATGGTTTGGGATTTGATGAAATATCCATGGCCAACCCAGGTGTAGATCCCTGGATTCCTGAGTCAGGACATGTACTTAACTTACCTGCAAGATTTATTTTGCCTGATGCAACTAAAAAAGGCCTAGTACTCAATTTAGCGGCTAAACGGTTATTTTATTTCCCTAAAAACAGGCGGCATAAAATGCTAACCTTTCCCATTGGGATTGGGCGTAAAGGCTGGTTAACGCCAACGGGTAAGACAAAAATAATCGCTAAAAAACAACACCCTCGCTGGGTTGTACCCAAATCAATTCGCTTAGAGCATGCGAAAAAAGGTGATCCATTACCTAAAATTGTAGCTGCCGGCCCGAACAATCCCTTAGGTGATTATGCAATACGTCTTGGCATTCCTGGGTATTTAATCCATAGCACGAATAAACCTTATGGTGTTGGAATGGCTGTTAGCCATGGCTGTGTTCGTTTATACCCTGAAGATATTGCTATCTTATTTAAACAGGTAAGCACTCAAATGCCAGTTCAGTTACTTAACCAGCCCTACCTTATTGGCAGAGACAAACAGCAATTATTTATTCAAGTTTTTCCTACACCTCATACAAGTAAAAAACAACGCAGGCGTTACCTGGCAAACTTTATAAAGAAACTAAAGCGAATTGAGCGTAAAGAAAAAAGAGCTATTGCATGGCAAAAAGTTGACCATGCAGTAGCTAAAAAAAATGGCGTGGTAATTTCAATTTTTGCAGATAACCATAAAGCAGATGCTATTGTTAAACTGTATCACCCCAGTAACTTAAGTGACAAAATCAAACCAGCCCCCTTAAACAAAAACTCTTGGCGTATTAAAGTCACTGCATTTGATAAACAACAATTAGCTCAACGGCTTGCCGTAATGCTAAACCACCAAGGTCCGAAAATTCCTGCTCATGTACTATCTGCAAATAAAGAATATATTGTTGTTGCCGGCCCTTTTGCTTCAGTAAAAAAAGCTAAAGAAACAATGGCTCAATTGCAGATTAATTTTGCACTTACACCTGAACTTATCGCCCCAAAACAAAATATTCCTAATACTCAAGGTATAGAGCAGTATTTATCTAAGCTACTCTCTCTGTTTAATTAACAGTTAATTATAGAGCAGACTTCAGTTCGCCATAGAAATTGTTTGTTTTCGTTTAGCGAACTGAAGTCTGCTCTACACAGTATGATTAAATTAAGCTGGAGGTTTATATAGTTAAGTCAAGTTAAAAACTTAACTGATCAAATTTCCCCATAGACTTAATAGCAGAACTATCTTCAAATGCCTCCAACAACCCCGCTTCATTAAGCAGTTTATAAAAATTATCTGATCTATTAGTCATTGCTGAAGCCAGTAAAAGTAATTTCAACTCTAAGGGGGGTAAGGATTTCATTAAATTTTTAACTAAATCTGGCTTAATACCATTATTACCAAATTCACCTAATGCTAAAGCCCTTGAAAAACCATAAAATTGCTGCATTCTACTTTCACATAATTGACTATAACGTTTTCTATTTTTAGGGTTTTTTAGTGATGCCTTAATAGCGGTTGTTGCAATTGCCGCATTATAAAACGCATTTTGCACACCATGTGAAAAAACTGGGTCAACAAAAGCACCAGAATCGCCAATACAATAATAATTTTCTCCACATACATTTGTGGAGTAATAAGAATAATCAGGTCTAAATTCCAGAGAACCTTCAATAAACTGTGCAGGAGCTAGTAAGGTACTTAAATGAGGGAGTTGTTTACAGCTTTTTCTAAAAAAAACTTCGCGCTGTTGTCGGTTCATCCCAACTGTTGTTTTGCTTGGTAAAATAAAACCTACGCTGGTTTTCTCTCGCAAGACTATATGCCATAACCAACCGCCTCCAAAAGACATGACAAAAGTAACCGGTTTAACTTTACTTAAGTCTTCAATTTTATGGCAGTTTCTATCTATACCCACAAAAGACGAATGCTTAAAATAACCCCACATAGATAAAAAATTAAGCTCGGCACTAATGGTTTGACGGGATTTAAACTGATTAGCTAAACATGTATTACTTCCACTTGCATCTAACACATATCTACAGTCAATTGAACTTTCTATATAAGCTTGTTCCCGCTTATCTGTGTAAAAAACTCTTGGTGTTTCTGCATTACTAAAGTCTACGCCTTTAACGGCTATTTGATTAAAAATATTCGCACCACAACTTTCTGCATGCTTTAATAAAATTTCATCAAACCTATCTCGCTCGATATGTAA
Organism: Gammaproteobacteria bacterium; assembly: GCA_024277935.1. Taxonomy (GTDB): domain Bacteria; phylum Pseudomonadota; class Gammaproteobacteria; order Methylococcales; family Methylomonadaceae; genus QPIN01. The sequence continues at coordinate 13,286 of JAJRUF010000093.1, read as the reverse complement.
ACCTGGCCGAGTGAAACCAAATTCAGAAAACTTAATTTGATGAACTTGATTATCCCAAACAGTTACCGCCCCCCCTTTTGCAACAAAGCCTTCTTGTTGAATTTTTTCTGATACCTTTGTCATATCAGTAAATTTCCAAAAATGGGGAATAAGGCTTTCTCCAACTTGGTTACGGGGGAATTTGACTTTTTCTAATAACACCACATCAATACCAGCAAGGGCCAAATGTGTTGCAGCACTACTTCCTGCCGGCCCGCCACCAATAATGACGACATCACATTTACTAGGGACTCTTTTCATATTTATTGTAGATAAATAACTTTAAGTTTTACCAGATCAACAAACTCTCACCAACATAATAACTGATACTTTATAGATCCCCTAAAACAGAGTTACGCTTTGGATTTTGTAACCAATTAGCAATATCTTTTCCGAGCGTCCTTACACAGCGACCTAAAATTGCACAGGTTCCTTTATAAGCACCAAACATTCCACCACCTGAGTATCTTCTGGCTTTAAAATCACCCAGGGTACGACCATTTTTAGTGAGCTTACCTTTCACAAGAACCACTTTAGCACCTGACCATGCACCCCCTCCACCGCCTTGTACCTGATTAATTTCTACGGTTAGAATTTTCGCTTTTCTATTTCTGGAATTAGAATCTGCTAAGATATTTGCGTACTGACTAACAGCATTCTGTTCAATAAAATGTGTTAGCTTATTGGTTAAATCACATTCATTTCTAACAGCCTGTCTAATTGCAATATCTTTACTAAATACAACAGGCCTGATTATTAAAGTCCCCGTACCTGTATATTTAAGAGCTGCCGATGCTTCTGTTGATTTTACATTTTTAGGCCCACAAGCGGTTAAGCTCAACAATAAAACAATTAAAAATAAACATTTAATTTTCATATATTTTCTCCACACCAATTAAAATAAATCTTTAGCGACCTACTATTTATCAATCACATTAAAAAATGTAGCTTGACTATCATAGCATCAGTCAAAATTATTACCCCGCCCACGTACCGGCTGAGGTTTTGTTACCTTAGAATATTCAAAACCAGAATCCGATCAATAGAACAAGCAGCTACTTTATTGAGTACTTATTATTTTAGCTTTTTTAATCCGGCTATTCTTAATTGTACAATTAACTGCCTAAACTCATCTTCAACCATAGAATCTTTTAAAATAAAATTTGATTCTCTGGGCTTTTTTTGCGCCTTAAAATGTAAAAAAATAAAGTATGGTGTAATAACGGTAGAAGGTAAAATATTTATAGCTGAAAACTCTCCACCTTCCGATGTAATTTCCCAGCCTTTAAGAGAGCTTGATCGAATAAAAACAGCTTGAACTTGAAGCTCATGTTTCAATTTTACCAACAAATTCATTACAATAAGACTAATGATGACGAGTCTAAAACTAATATCGAGAGTATTTAGATAGGCAGCTATCATCGCCAATAAATGCAAGAGAGCTAAAGCAATAATTAAAATTGAAGACCGTTTAACTGTAAAAATGATTGGAACTAATTGCCTGTTATATTTCGCCACAAAAATTCCTTTTACACTGCGTATAAAAGAGGAAAGTTTTACCTATCCCCCTATCTATAACTAAACAACTGCCAATCAGCTACATACTGGTCTCGTATTTTATTTATAAGCTGATCTAAGCTTTTAGATTCAGGCTTCTTATCACCCAATAGGTACAAAATTAATTCTGAATCCTGAAACCTTAAAAGCTCAACAAATAATTGTTGTTCTTCACTACTCGCTTGAGAATATTTATTTATAAGGTAAGCTTCTAGCAGAAAATCCAGCTCCTTCGTTCCTCGACGACAGCGCCATTTTAATTTAGGTATATCGCCTAAGCTTAAGCTCACTTAATTACCCTTCCTGCCGAATCGCCATCAATCTTTTAATATCAGCAATAGCCTTAGCGGGATTTAGTCCTTTAGGACACGTATCCGTACAGCTCATAATAGTATGGCAACGGTATAACTTGTACGGGTCTTCAAGTTCATCTAATCGCTCTCCAGCATTTTCATCACGACTATCTTCTAACCATCGAGACGCTTGCAACAGTACAGCAGGCCCTAAATATTTATCACTGTTCCACCAATAACTTGGACAGCTTGTGGAGCAACAAGCACAAAGGACACACTCATATAAACCATCAAGTTTTTTTCGTTCATCTATACTTTGTAATCGCTCACTATCTGCTGGTGCAGGTGTTTGGGTTTCTATCCAAGGCTTTATTGATGCATATTGAGCAAAGAAATTAGTCATATCAGCCACTAAATCTTTAACAACATCCATATGCGGTAGAGGAAATATTTTTATAGTTCCCTTATAATCGGAAATTGCTTTAGTACAAACTAATGTATTTTTACCATTAACATTCATTGCACAAGAGCCACAAACACCTTCTCTGCATGACCGTCTAAAAGCCAATGTGGTATCAATTTCATTTTTTATTTTTAATACAGCATCCAGAACCTTAGGGCCACAATCATTCAAATCAATATGAAAAACATCAATGCGGGGGTTTTCTTCTGTATCTGGGTCCCAGCGGTAGACCTCAATTCGCTTTAAGTTCTTAGCATTTTTAGGTATTGGAAATTCTTTACCTTTTTGCAATTTTGAGTTTTTAGGTAGGGCAAATTCAACCATTAGTAAACCCTCTTTTTAGGTGGTATAACTTCAACTTCATCGGTTAATGTGTACATATGCACCGGCCTATAATCAATTTTTACTTTATCGTCAGCTAACCACAATAAAGTGTGTTTCATCCAGTTTTTATCATCACGCTCTGGGTAATCTTCTCTAGCATGACCTCCACGACTTTCTTTCCTATTGGCCGCCGCGATCATCGTAACGTAAGCCTGATCTAACAGGTTATCAAGCTCTAATGTTTCTACCAAGTCCGTGTTCCATATTAAAGAAGTATCTGTCACATTTACATGATTAAATGATGCTCTGACTTTTGTGATTTCAGCAACCCCTTTATCTAACATTTCACCGGTTCGATAGACTGAAGCATGTGTTTGCATGGTTTTTTGCATTTTTAAACGAATATCAGCGGGCTTTTCAGTTCCTTTCGCATGTCTAATACGATCAAACCTGGCCAATGCCTTATCACAAGCATCTTTTTTTAATGGAGAGTGTGCCATACCAGGTTTAATTAATTCAGCACAACGAATAGCCGCTGAGCGACCAAAAACAATCAAGTCTAATAATGAATTTGAACCTAAGCGATTTGCACCGTGCACAGAAACACAAGCCGCTTCACCAATAGCCATCAAGCCGGGGACAACAGCATCAGGGTTTCCATCTTTTAAGGTCACCACTTCAGCATGATAATTGGTAGGAATTCCCCCCATATTATAATGAGCAGTGGGAATAATAGGGATAGGTTCTTTCGTCACATCGACATCAGCAAAAATCTTTGATGTTTCAGCAATTCCAGGTAAACGCTCTAAGGTGATCTCAGGGTCCAGATGTTCAATATGCAGATAAGCATGATCTTTTTCAGGACCCACACCACGTCCTTCTTGAATTTCCATAGTAATGGCTCGACTCACTACATCACGAGAAGCCAGATCTTTGGCATTGGGGGCATAGCGCTCCATAAAACGCTCGCCCTCAGAGTTAGTTAAATAACCACCCTCACCTCTAACCCCTTCAGTAATCAAGCACCCTGCCCCATATATACCTGTAGGATGAAACTGGATAAACTCCATATCCTGTAAAGGAATACCTGCGCGTAATGCCATGGCATTACCGTCCCCAGTAACGGTATGCGCAGAAGTACAAGAGAAAAAAGTACGCCCATAGCCGCCGGTAGCTAATATAGTGGCATGAGCACGAAATAAATGGATAGACCCATCGTCCAAACACCAGGCAAGAACACCTTTACACTCCCCACCCTCCATAATCAAATCAAGCGCGATATATTCCACAAAAAACTCGGCATCATGCTTTAATGCTTGCTGGTATAGAGTATGCAAAATAGCATGGCCAGTCTTATCTGCTGCCGCACAAGTTCTTTGTGCGGTGCCATCTCCATAATGTGTCGTCATACCGCCAAAAGCACGTTGGTAGATCTTTCCGTCTTCAGTTCTAGAAAAAGGCACACCATAATGTTCTAGTTCAATAATGGCTGGAATCGCTTCTCTACACATATATTCAATAGCATCTTGATCACCTAGCCAATCTGAGCCTTTAACCGTATCGTACATGTGCCAGCGCCAATCATCTTCTCCCATATTGCCGAGTGCCGCACTAATTCCACCCTGTGCAGCAACAGTATGGCTACGGGTTGGAAATACTTTGGTGATACAGGCCGTTTTTAAACCTTTTTCAGCCATTCCAAAGGTAGCACGTAAACCAGCCCCACCAGCCCCAACGACTATGGTATCGTAACTATGTTCTATTATTTTATAATCTGTTGACATGCCTTATCCAATCATGGAAATTCGAAATATAGCAACAATTGCTGCTATTGCGAAAAATAAAAATGTTAATTTCATGAGCCAAATTGAAGAAATTTTCATCCATTCAGTATGAACATAATCTTCTATAACAACTTGCAGCCCTAACGCTGCGTGATAAAAAGCGGCAACAATCCATGCTATAGCCAATGTAGTATCCAAAGGCCCTGACAGCCACAAAATCATATCTTGATGCGATGCGCCTAATAGCTGTTGTGTATAAGAAACCATCCACAATGATAAGGGGATCAAGGTGATAGCCGTTATTCTTTGCATCCAAAAATGACCCGTACCCGCTTTTGCAGACCCAAGTCCTTTGGCTTTTGCTAAAGGTGTTTGATAATCCATAGTTTTAATAAAAAATAAGTGTTAAAACAAAAGAAAATGCTAGTTCTATTATCGCATTTCTATCCATATCGTCTTTTTCAAAGCCCGTCCCTACATCCCAAACTAAGTGTCTTATTCCATGGCACAAGTGAAAAAACAAGGCATAAACAAAAAACCATATACCAATTCTAATAATGGTGAGATCCAAAAAAGACTGTAATTCTAAATAAGCATCATTGCCTTGTAATATGATAAAAAAACTAGCAACATAAATAATAAGTCCCATTGCCAAAACTACTCCAGTCATTCGGTGAGTAATTGAGACAATCCCCGTTAAGGGCAACCTATAAATCATTAAGTGCGGAGAAAGTGGTCTTTTATGTTTTGTCATTTTATTCTCTTACTATTTGAAAGGAATTTAAGTTCTCTGCCATCATACATTGCAAGGCTTAAACGTTACAATAACGAATAACATATTTATATTATTTTCCTGCTTTGAATGCAATTGTCATACTAGTAGTATAGTACACTTTATTTAAATCCATATTACAAAACAGATGAATTTAACCTGGCTTACTTTTTTAAAATCTAATAATAGTTTTTTTCCTGAAAGCTCAACAAACCCCCTACCTGACAGCCTTGAAAACAAAGATCATTTAATCACAGCTTTACCACACTTAGCCACACTACAAGTTACGGGTTTAGATGCGAATACTTTTTTACAAGGTCAACTTAGCTGTGATATTAATGAATTAACTGAATCGAAAAGTTTTTTTGCGGCCTTTTGTAATGCTAAAGGCCGAACAATAAGTACATTATTAGTGATTAAAAGAACTCATGACTTTATATTACTGCTACCTGCAGAACTGTTAGAAAAGGTATCGAAAAAACTACAAATGTACATTATGCGTTCTGATGTACAGCTTAACAATATGCAAGATGAGCTTTGTCTGATTGGCATTAACAGCACAAATACTTTCCCTGAATTCCCTCAAGAAGACTTTACTGTTTCCCATAAAAATGGTGCAACTTTGATAAAATCACCTCTCCAGGATAATAGATATTTAATTATTAGTCCTGTTTCTGAGGCCATTTCACTTTGGAAAGGTTTAACAAGCAATTCTGGTTTAGTTCCTTGTCATTCTAGCTTATGGGTAGAACAAGATATTGCTGCGGGTATTCCTTGGCTTAACCAAGAAAATTCTGAAGAGTATATCCCACAGATGTTAAATATTGATAAACTTGGTGGCATTAGTTATACCAAGGGCTGCTACACCGGCCAGGAAATCATTGCTCGCACCCATTATTTAGGCAAAACAAAACGAGAACTGTTTCTAGCTTGTTGTAAAAAATCAGTCACTATAAATATTGGCACTCAAATTATTACTGAAACCAACGAAAAAATTGTTGGAAAGGTACTATCCTTACAGTCAAACCATTACCAAACAAAAATGTTAGTTGTTATGCATTCTGCTGATGCTGAGTTAAAAAATCTTATACTTAATAACTCAAATCAGGATAAAATCAGCATCATAGATTTTCAATAAAGGTTTATTACACATGCAATTTAAATCAGTCCAAGACTTCTTGGTTCATGTCCAAGAAGAACTTGATGCAAACCGCCTAGTTTTACCCACTCTACCTGACGTTGCTTTAAAAGTTAGGGATGCTGTAGCAAAAGGAGAATCCACCTCTCAAGAACTTGCCGACATGATTGTTACCGATGCGGCACTGTCTGCTAGGCTTATACAAGTTGCAAACAGCCCACTCTATCGTGGTGCTCAAGAAGTTAAGAATATCCAAATGGCAGTGACTCGACTGGGAAGCTCAACAATTAGAACATTGATCACTAGCTTGGTTATGCAGCAAATGTTTACCCCAACAACTGATCTTTTAGAGCAATATTTTAGAGAGACATGGGAACAGGGGGTTAATGTTTCTTCTATTTGCCGCGCTTTAGCCACTTTCACACCTCATTTAAATCCTGATGAGGCAATGCTTTCAGGGTTAATCCATCAAATTGGTAAGTTGCCTATTTTAATGCTTGTTGAAAATATCCCTGAGTTTAAAAATAGCCCGTCAAGACTGAATAAATTATTGGAAAAAGCACACCCTCCTATCGGTAAAATTATTATGGAAACATGGGATTTTCCAGAGGAGTTAAAACTTGTTGCCTCAGAATATGTTGATTTCCAAAGGGATCCAGGTGATAAAGCGGATTACGTCGATTTAGTACAGGTTGCCTTTTTACAAAGTATTGCAGGAACAGACCACCCTGCCTGTCGAGTTGACTGGAATACCGTTCCTTCTTTTGCAAAGCTAGGTCTTTCATCAGATGCTGAAATACTTGAAATTGAAGGCGTTTCGGAAGAAATTGAGCTGGCACAAGCAATGTTAATATAAGCTAAGAACAGCATGCTTCTTTGTTTATAATATTTTAACTCAATATAAAAAATACCCCATGATCAATCAACAAGCTGCACTCCGCTTTAGACGCTTAGGTATGTTAACTATTTGCGCGGTATATTTTGTTATTCTAGTCGGAGGAATAGTCAGAGCCTCTGGTGCCGGAATGGGCTGTCCAGACTGGCCTACTTGTTTTGGACAATGGGTCCCTCCTACTGACGTGTCACAATTACCCGATAATTATCAAGATATATATGCCGAACGTGGCTATAAAAATACTCAATTCAACCCAATTAAAACCTGGACTGAATATCTTAATCGACTAACAGGCGTTACCATCGGCTTTTTGATATTTTTAACCGCCTGGGCATCCAGAATATATTTAAAGACCGACAAAACTGTATTTTATCTTGCTTTATCTGTTTTCTTTTTGGTTGGGTTTCAAGGTTGGCTAGGCTCTGCTGTTGTTGCAAGTAACTTACATCCTTTTATCATTACCTTGCACATGCTATTGGCACTGTTCATTGTTGCACTGCTTATTTATGCCATCGCCAGATCACAAAAAGAATCACTGATTCAAATTGATATTAGTCAAATCCCCCCCAAAGTTAAAACAGTTCTTATGTATGCCATGGGGTTTACACTGTTACAAGTAGCTATGGGAACACAAGTAAGAGAAGCGGTTGATTTTATAGCCAACAAACATAATTATATTGACAGAGAATACTGGAGAGACAGTTTCCCCATTATTTTTTATGTTCACCGTTCGTTTTCATCTGTTATTTTATTTACTAACCTATGGATAACATGGAAAATATATCAATCTGTTGATAAGCACAGTGTCTTATTACGTTGCAGCTATTTATTAATGGGAGTGATTGTTACCGCAATAATTATGGGTGTTACGCTTGACAGACTTGGTTTTCCAGCAGTTTCACAACCTATCCATTTATTAATGGCTAATATAATTTTTGGTGTTCAATTTTTTATTTTTATTTGCTTTTACTATGCCGCTAAGAAAAATAATAGTTAAGGGTGCTGGAAATTAATAATAATTCAATGTAGCATCATTAAGTTAAGGAAAAATCGTAGGATGCGCAGAGGTACGAAGCGCATCTTTGTGTCATTGATGCGCTTCCTGTCGTTAACACATCCTACGTGAAATGCTTAAGTCAATGACAGTGGGCTAAAGCCTCTCTTCCAAATGTTAAAATGAATATTAGCTACTTATTATCACAGGATAAAAAAGATTGTTTTCCTGAAAGCTTTACTTTATCAGCCAAAACTTGTTTATCAGTTAAAATATTTATATACCATATAGATTCTTCTCGATATCGAGGCATTATTTTTACATTAAGCCCAGAATTTAAAAATTTATTTTGTAATACGACAGCTCTTTTTTTTGTTGCAAATAAACCTAAAGAAATAATTCCCTTAAGCTCACCTTTTCTAAACAGCCAAAAATCAGTCACCCCTTTGTTTTCTAATAACTGAATATGTTTCTTTGCCTGTTGAAAGGTATTAGCTTGTGGATAATAGACTAAAAATCCTGTCACTTTTTTACTCTTTTCACTCACTTTAGTCAGTAAATTTATATCAACCTTATTTTTAACCACCCAATCATCCAGTAATGATTCACTTAAAAAGGGACCTACTTGATAGCAATAAGATTTATTTTCTATCTGAGTGTTACTCTGCTCCTCCTTAAAGGAACTCTTATTATTTAATAACATATCAGGAGGCGCACTTTTATTATCAACAATTATTCCTTCAGAACCACCTTCAGACAATTCACTTAATAACAAAATCTGCTTTGTTACACTCTCTTGGCCAACTAATGGCGAATGTGTTTTTACTGCTTTATACTCCCATAGAAAAAAAATTATATTAATCAATAGAACTAAAAAGAAAAAAGTCTTCATTCAACCCTACCATCTGAATACAATGCCAATCCTTTAACAATGAAATCAGGTTCAAGAATAAATTTGCAATTAAGGTATTGAGCAAGTAATTCAGCATCTCCTCCCGTCAACACTATCGTTTGGCAATTATCACAGACATCAGTAAGCACTTTCTCTATCAACCCCACAGCTGCATACACTGTTCCTGAATAAATAGCTGACTCAGTAAAGTTAGATAGTCCAACAGAAAAAATTTGATTGATTATAGACAGCCTTTCAGTTCCTTGGAATAAAGCTTGCTGCATTAATACTAAACCAGGACTAATAACCCCACCTAAATGCACCCCGTGATTATTTAAAGCATCAATTGTAATTGCTGTTCCACAGTCAACAACAATGCTATTGCCTGGATAATAATGTTGTAAAGCAATTAGACCTAACCAACGGTCAACCCCTAATTTATTTGCATCTTTGTAGGCATTCGTCACGGAATAGCCAGATGATAGTGATTTAGCCACTATAATACTTGTAGCAGGCCAAATATTTTTTGCTAATTCTATAAGTTGCTCAGCAATTTCCACTCTGCTGACACAAGATACCGCTATAACTTTTGGTACAGCTATTTCTATCCAAGCTTGTCGAATAAAGTTGATAAAATCATATTGATTATGCTCAACAGCTAAACTATTTGAAAAAATTTTATTTTCTTCAGTTGCCCATTTTATACGTGTATTCCCTATATCAATTAACAGTTTCATATTTTACTGAAACTCACTTCTCCTGAGGCAAATGCTTTATTATGTCCTTGCTCATCAGTGAGTAATAACAAACCGCTATCATCAACCCCTGCAACCTTCCCTGAAAATATTTGTTGCCCTATAAATATCTGCACATCTTTTCCTTTCATGCAGTCATACGATCGCCATTCATCAATATAGTGCTGCATTCCTTGCTGTTCAAAATTTGCGATAATAGGCATTAAATGGTTTAGCAAGGCTGCCGCCAATTTATTTCTCAAATTAGCAGGATCATCAATAAGAATTTGACTCAAATCGACCCAATCCTGAGTAATTAATTTTGCTTTATCTTTTGGCAAATAAAAATTCAGCCCCAGGCCAATAACGGCACTACAAGGACCACCGGATTCACCGGATACTTCAATTAAAATACCTGCTAATTTTCTTTGTTGCCAATAAATATCATTTGGCCATTTCAAACCCACATCATCAATACCACAATCTTTTAAAGCGCGAATAACAGCAACGCCAACAGCCAAACTCAATCCACTAAGAGATGCAGGACCATTCATAAATTGCCATAAAATAGATAAGTAGATATTACTACCAAAAGGTGAGACCCATTCACGCCCTCGTCTACCTTTTCCAGCCGTTTGATATTCAGCAATGCAAACAACTCCTGTTTTTTTTGTTTGCTGTGATAATTCAACTAAATAATTATTCGTTGAATTAATACTAGAGTAGATTTCCAACTCACTAATTAATAACAGGGATTCCGGTGTTAAATAATTTTTTATCTCAGCATTTGATAGTAGTTGTAATATTTTTTTTAGGCGATAACCTTTCCCTGTAATAGCACTAAACTCCACACCTAATTCAGTTAAATATTTTAGCTGTTTACAAATGGCAGAACGACTAACGCCCACCTTCTCGGCCAACTCAGTGCCTGAATGAAGTTTTCCATCGGCTAAAATATTAATAATTTTTTTTTGATTTTCTGAAATAAACACAAATCCCACACTCTTCTTCCAATAAAAGCAGTTTATTTTACTTCTTTATTTTCTCGAATTTGTTGCATTTGCCTTTTAACTATATGCTTGATTAAAATCTCTCTGTCTTCATCTTTTAAATTAATATAATCAATACCTATTAGATAAGGTGAAGAAGAATTATCTCGCGTGTTTTTTTTACAATACACGACCTTTCCATAAAGCAAGATAACGGCAACACAAGAAGATAAAAATAATTTAACTTCAATAAATTCACCTACTTTAATTTTTGAATCAACTTCAATAGCTAAACCCGATGCACTTATATTGGTATTAAACACCTTTGTTTCAGTTAAATCATTCGCTTGTTGCAATACGGATTGAGCTATTAAACTAATTTTAGAATCCATTAGTTTTAAATACTCTGCAATTTCCGAGTCCTTTTTTTCAATCCTATACATAATGACTCTACTTTCCTGAGCCAGCACATCCAAAGCTGTCACTAAAGAACAACTATTTAATACATTATCACTGGTATTACTCGCAGCAACAACAGTCTGTTCATCAACTATTCGGTAATACAAATTGACAGCATCAGCAATTCGAAAAAAACGCCGTCTATCCTCTGTCATTGGTGCTTCAGTTTTATTCACAACAATCCTTATAATTAGTTAATTTTATCTTTTAATGAGTCAGTTTGAATTATTTCACTAACATCTTCAGCATTAAGTCCTAAGGTAGGGTCAGGCTGGGTAATAATTATTTCTACTCGACGATTTTTTGCACGATTTTCAGCGGTATCATTATCAACTAAAGGTTTAGTATCTGCGTACCCTTCGACCACAATTCTATTAGGGTCAATGCCTTTTTTCTTCATCATAAAATCAGCAACAGTAACAGCCCGGCCTGCCGCAAGCTCCCAATTGGACCGGTACCAGTCAGTTGAAATTGGAATATTATCTGTATGGCCAGCGACATGAACAATGCCCGTAGTATCATTAACAGCTGAGGTGATTTTTTCCATAACGGGTTCAAAACCCGCTTTTAATATCGCTGTACCCGATGGAAAAGAACCCTTTTCGTTAATTCTGATAATAATTTTTAAGCCTTCCGTTTCAACTGAGACTAAACCTTCACCCACTTCTGGAGCTAAAGAACCTTCAATTTTGTCTGCCTGGTCTTCAATTTCGCCTATTTTAGCTTGCAACATTTTCTGTTTTACTTTATCCATTTCTTCAGCACTCACATCAAGCTTGGTCGATTGTTGATTTGTCGATTGCTTAATTTCTTCTATTGGAGTAGGTTTTGTTTGAGCTGGAGAAAAATGTTGCGCGATAATACTTGTCCCCATCGGAATCTCAAGGGCAACAATATCCTTTTGTACTCCAAAAGCATCTTCCATTGATTCTGCCACTTTTTTAAATTTAGCCGCATCCATCGTTGCAAATGATAATAGTAAGACAAAAAAGCACATTAATAAAGACATCAAATCTGCAAAGGTTGCTAACCATAATGGGGCTCCAGCGGGCGGACATTTTGGACAATCAGCCATCTTAATTACTCCTCACCAACCTTGCGTTTTTTCTCGGAAATATAAGCATTTAATAAAGCTTCTAGTACTTTCGGATTCATTCCCTCCTGAATACCCGTGATAGTATCTAAAATTAATTCCTTATTGGCTTTTTCATAAATTAACACATACGCAAGCTTATCGACCATAGGTAAAGCAAAACAGTTCGCAACCATCGCGCCATATAATGTGGTCAATAAAGCGACAGCCATTGCCGGCCCAATACTCGCAGGGTCTGACATATTAGCCAGCATTTGCACCAAACCTACCAAGGTACCAATCATTCCCATTGCAGGTGCCAAGTCACCTACCCCTTTCCACATATCCTGACCCACTTCATTCCTACTGACCATTTGATCAATTTCTTGCTGTAACATTTTTTTTACAAATGCTGGGTCATGCCCATCAACACATAGACTAATTCCTTTTTTCATAAAAGGGTTGGCAATTTCTTCCCCTTCCAAAGCTAATAAACCATTTTTTCTAGCAACATCGGCTAAGCGAACAGCATCTTCAATCAACACATTAGGGTCTTCTTTTTTGTTTAGAAATGCTTTTCCTAAAACACCAAAGGAACGAATAAAGTCAGACAAAGGAATACGCATTAAGCTCACACCTAAGGTACCTCCAATTACAATTAATAATGACGGCACATTGACAAATAGCATAACATCACCACCCGTTGCAATAGCAGCAACAATAATACCTATGCCCAATAGAAAACCAACTAAGGATGCTATATCCACTTTAACCCTCTTTTATTTTTGATAATTTTTTAAGTTTATTCTGTTTCTAAATAAATTTAGATTACTTAAATTGTAATCATAGTATATTACCCAATAATTGCTGAAATATACTTC
>JAJRUF010000092.1 GCA_024277935.1 Gammaproteobacteria bacterium | reverse complement strand
TCCTGTGCTTTTTCTCTAATTGAACAGGTATTTAAAATTAACACATCCGCTTCTTCAGGAATATCTGTTATTTCCATTTGATGTGAAGCTTGTAGTACATCCCGCATTTTATCGGAATCGTACTCATTCATTTGACAGCCACTTGTCTGTATAAAAAGTTTTTGCGCCATATTCGTTTGTAGATACTCCAAGCAAAATCCACTTTAAGTTAGCCCCAGCCATAGTGGTTGGATAAAATGTCGGATATTATAACCCAACATGCTTTAGATAAATAAAAAACCTAGTTTTGATAGTTAAATTTTCGTGTTTTACTCTTTTTAATAAATTTTAATCTGGTTTCTTCATCAACCTGTGTCCACTGTATAATTTCTGTTAAAGAACGAAAACAGCCTAAACAAATATCTTTCTCATCTAAACAGCAGTTCCTTACACAAGGTGATACTATTTTAGGAATGGACATATTATTGAATTCTCATTCCTATGGGTGAAACACGAGCAATAACACCAAATTTCGGGTTGTCAAAATAATGGGTTTCATTTAATTTAAATCGACGTTTTTCATTTAAGCGATATATAACTGAGTCCTTTGAATACTCAAGGTCAACAATCATATGCAAAAGGTGTCCACGTTGCATCCGAAAAAAACCATTAATACTAGCTTCTGCGTTGGTAATTTTTACAGCACGACTTAAACTATTTGATTTCACGGGCTGTATCCATGCAACATGCATTATAGGTTGATAGTTTTGACTTCTTGCTAATCGAGCAGCACTATTATTTAAACTCAAACTTTGTGAATTTACCTGCCTATAGACTGATAAATCAACTCGTTGCTGAGGCCACTTAATATGACTTTCAGATTGATCAAACGCCTCAGTAGTCGGCATATCTTGCGAAAATATCAGTAATTCTATTTTATACAAGCGCTGTTCAGCCGAAGCATTAAAACAATACAAACTTAAAAATATATAAAAAAATAATTTATTACTATTTCCCATTATTTATCCTAAACCCAATCATGCAGGGGTTAATTCGTTCAACAACACGGTTATAAAACCAATCTTTTGTTCAACAGTTTCAAATTCTTTAGTAAACCTCAACTTATCTGAGCCATCAAATTTATAAGATTGTGGCTGTGTTTGAATTAGTTGTATTAGCTTATCTGTATTTATTTTTGGCTCAGCAGAAAAAATAATGCGCCCCCCTGCAATGTGTGCATCAATTTTTTTAACCCCTAAAGGCTCAGCTTGTTGCTTTAATTCCGTTACACTAAATAATACTTTAACAGCATCAGGTAACAAGCCAAATCTATCAATCATTTCAACTTTTAAAGCTCGTAATTCTTGATTATTCGCTGCACTGGAAATACGCTTGTATAAAACCAAACGTGCATGAATATCCGGTAAATAATCTTCCGGGATTAAAGCTTGTGTTTGCAAATCAACTTCTGGCCCGATCTCCATAGGTGCATCAAGTTCTGGTTGCTTACCTGATTTTAAAGCATCAACAGCCCGTTCTAATAACTCGGTATATAAAGTAAAGCCGATTTCTTGTATTTGGCCACTTTGCCCATCACCTAATAACTCCCCTGCTCCTCTAATTTCCATATCATGCGATGACAACATAAATCCCGCTCCTAACTCACCCGATGTATCCAATGCTTCCAATCGCTTTACAGCATCTTTGCTCATTAATGATTTTGGTGGCACGATAAAGTATGCATAGGCACGGTGATGAGAGCGCCCTACTCGCCCTCGTAGTTGATGCAATTGAGCCAAACCTAATTTATCAGCACGGTTCACAATAATAGTATTTGCAGTAGGAATATCAATACCACTTTCTATAATAGTCGTGCTTAGCAATAAGTTAAAACGCTGATGATAAAAATCCAGCATAATTTGTTCAAGTTCACGTTCAGCCATCTGTCCATGAGCAATTTGCACGCGTGCTTCCGGTACCAAACCTTCAATTTCACGCGCCATTTTATCCATACTTTTTACATCATTATGTAAAAAGAAAACCTGCCCTCCCCGTTTAATTTCTCTTTGACAGGCTTCTTGAATCTGCGCATCGACCCATTCACTGATAAAAGTTTTAATGGGGTGTCGATTAGGAGGGGGGGTTGCAATAATGGATATATCTCTTAACCCAGCCATCGCCATATTTAAAGTTCTTGGTATAGGTGTTGCCGTTAAGGTCAACAGGTCCAGTTCATGGCGTAATTTTTTAAAGTGTTCTTTCTGACGAACGCCAAAGCGGTGCTCCTCATCAATAATAACCAGACCCAACTGCTTGTACTTTAACTCTTTTGATAATAGTTTATGAGTGCCAATTACAATATCAACTTTACCATTCTCAAGTGCTTCAACAATAGCTTTTTGCTGTTTAGCTGTCACAAACCGTGACATCACTTCAACGCGTACCGGCCAATCAGCAAACCGGTCTCTAAAATTTTGATAATGTTGCTGAGCTAATAGTGTCGTCGGTACCAAAACAGCTACTTGCTTACCACTTTGTACGGCAACAAAAGCAGCACGCATAGCCACTTCAGTTTTACCAAAACCAACATCACCACAGATAACCCTGTCCATGGGTTGTTGTCCCAGCATATCTTGATAAAGTGCATCAATAGCCGCTTTTTGGTCAGCTGTCTCTTCAAATGGAAATGCCGCAGAAAAAGACAAGTATTCTGCATCATCCACCTTAAACGCATGGCCTGCTTTAGCCGCACGTTTAGCATGAATATCCAATAGTTCTGCCGCTACATCTCTGGCTCTTTCCATGGCTTTTTTCTTAGCCTTACTCCAGCGATCACTGCCTAATTTATGTAACGGTGCACTATCGGCACTTGCCCCGCTATACCGACCTATGAGCTGTAATGATGAAACCGGAACATAAAGTTTATCTTCATTGGCATATTCTAAAGTTAAAAACTCCGAAATAATCCCCCCAATATCAAGTGTTTGCAGGCCTAAATAGCGACCAACACCATGCTCTTGATGAACCACAGGTGAACCGACTGTTAATTCATTTAGGTTGTTAAAAATATTCTCTAATTCTTTTGCCGCAGACTTCTTTCTTCTGCGACGTTGCTGAACTTTTTCACCACTTAATTGCCTTTCAGTAATAATAGCAATAGCGGGATCAGCTAATAATAGCCCATGATCCATTGGAGCAACCAATATACAAGGTGAACTATCTTGCGCTAAAAAAGTTTGCCATGTATCAACCTGTTTTAAACTGATTTTGAATTTTTTAAGCTTATCTATTAAATCTTCTCTATGCCCAGGTGTTTCTGCAACAAAAAGAACTTTACCTGTAAACTCCTGCAAAAAAGCCAAAATTCTACTAGCCGGCTCCTTTAGTCTGGCATCAATCGTTAAATCAGGTAAAGACTGACAAATAAATTCACTTGAACTAGCCGTACTTCCATTTAACAGAATTCTGAAAAATACTTCCAATCTCTGTTGCAATTCATCAACTGGTAAAAAAAGCTGCTTAGGGTCCAATAATGGTCTGTCAACATCATATTTACGCTGTTGAAATCGCTCTTCCGCTTCGGTATAAAAATCTTTGGCTGAATGGTCAACAGATTCAGGTAAGACTATTGTCGCTGTTGTTGGCAAATAATCAAACAGGGTTTCAGTGTTATCAATAAATAAGGGGAAATAATATTCAATCCCACTAGGGGCAATACCTTTACTAACATCTAGATACAATATATTTTTAGCAGAAACCTCAGGAAACTGATTTCTAAAAGCTTGTCTGAAATGCTTTATAGCCTCATCCGTAAAAGGAAATTCTCTGGCAGGAAATAACTGAACTGCATCTATTTTTTCTAGTGACCTTTGGCTATCCGGGTCAAAAGTTCGAATTGATTCAATATCATCATCAAATAACTCAATCCGATAAGGCAATTTACTTCCCATAGGAAATATATCAACAATAGACCCCCTGATGGCAAATTCTGCATGCTGATAAACTTGAGAAACACATTGGTATCCTACGCTTTCTAACTTAATACGATTTAGCTCCATATTAAATAACCCACCGACCTCAATAGAAAAGCTATGAGCTAAAACATGCTCTCTAGGTGTCAGCCTATGCATTAAAGTAGCAACTGAAACAACCAGCGCACCTCTTTTAGTTTCTGGAAGTACGGCTAAGGTTTTTAAGCGCTCAGAAATAATTTCAGGTAAAGGAGAGAAAACATCATAAGGCAGTGTTTCCCAATCAGGAAAATGTAAAATTGGATAACTGTCATTTAAAAAAAATGCTAACTCATGCTCTAATCGTAAAGCTGTTTGATTATCTGGTGTAACAATAACAAACAAACGATTTTCATTTTCAATTGCCGACGCAATCGCTAATGAATCACCACAGCCTTTTAGCCCTCTCCAAGATAAAATTTGACTATTTTCTAAAGGTAATTCAGGTGCGAAAATTGAATTTATTGGCATTACTTTATGCTACAAAGAAAAAAACAATATTATACCCTGTAGAAAGTACTAATTGCCTTAGCTTTTCTCAACTAGGAATAAGGAGAAATAAAAAAATTATTTACAAGTCTTTTTACTAAGTTACTTGTTGCTTAACTAACTGCCCAAGTAAAACTTATAGAATTTTCATTGAAAATGGTTAGGAATGGAGGCTGCTGGCGGAATCGAACCGCCATAGATGGATTTGCAATCCACTGCATAACCATTTTGCTAAGCAGCCTTAAAGATAAAATTGATATAAATAAAAAAGCCGCGAATTACGCGGCTTTTTTGAAATATATTGGAGCGGGAAACGAGATTCGAACTCGCGACCCCAACCTTGGCAAGGTTGTGCTCTACCAGCTGAGCTATTCCCGCTAATCAATTTATCTGTACATTATAACTAATATTTTTAGTTCGTCAACACTTAATTTAAATTATTTGCAGTTGCCCAACCTTTTCGTCCTTCACAGCCTTTTGCATCTAGAATTTCAAGTTCGACAAACATTGCACCACCTAATGCTTCTTGTGTACTTAACAACTTAACTTTTGTACCTTCAGGCATATCTTTACAAGCACCTTCGTTGCCCTCTTTTTCAGATTCATCATAGGCAGCTATTGAGCCAGGCACAGAAACTAGCCTAATTTTAGAATTTGTACCATAACTATTTACACCTTTCAAGGTATATGTATTTCCATTAACCAAATTAACCTGCTTAGGCTGAGGAAGAGGGTTATTACTACCTCCACTCATAAATATTAGAAGAATAACAATAACCAAACCACCAATAGCACCAAAAAATACTTTGGGGTTTGATTCTTTTAATGCCATTATTTTTGCAACAGCACCACTTTCCTCAACTTTTTCAGTTACAGTTTCAGCAACTTCCTCAACTTTTTCAGTTACAGTTTCAACCACCTCTTCAACTGTTTCTTTTACATTTTCAACCACTTCTTCAACCGACTCATTTAGATTTTTATCATCACTCATACTTATCTCCTCTTAACAAAAAAAATTAAAACGCAAAAATTAGTCATTACTATAAAAATTATTACGCGTTTTGTTATTATTATAATTGACTGCTAACGTTACCATGCTGACAAAACTTTTCAAGTCATCATTTTATTTAAAAGAAAAAACTTGTTAAATCAGATAAAATCAAAGCCTTTTGCCTTAACCACCTGTTCAACTTGCTTCTCTTCAATCTGCCTACATTCAAACTGCCAATACCCTAGACCTATATTTTTTCTATTTCCTAATACAATGGGAAAATTTCTTCCACTCATAAAAAGCCGCAGGCCATCTTCATTTTTATGCATAAAAGATTCAACAATAATATAGCTTCTTTCTCCTGACTTATCCTTTACCCCATAAAGCAAGGCTTTATGATGTACATCATCTTCCAAGTCAAGACTAGTGTAACTGACTGCATAAGATATAGGGCTTATCGCTGCCAACTCAAATATTATTTTTTCATTTTGTTTGGGTATCGTTATTCTTTTTACAATACTCAGTACTCGTCTACTTTCTGGCTCGTTGGTTTTTCTAAAACTAACAAGGCTTCCTATTGACAAAACACCTTTTGCATCAAAACTACACGCTAATTCTTTATCTGAAAATGATTCAGCTAAAAATTCAAATGCTTCTTCATCTTCACCCTCACCCGTATTTTTCGATTGAGTTTGTAGTGCATGTGTTGCATCTAAGCCTATTGCTATATACCTATCCAAGCGGTCTACAAAGAAGCCCCCCCCCGTATTAGTTTCACCTTTCCAACATTGTTGCACGTAAATAAATAAGTTTCTTGAGATTTTTTCAGCTGTATTTTTCTGTTTGTGCAATGAACTAAACCTGGCTTCATCATCATTAATAAATTGCTTTGATTGCTGTAGTTTATGATATAGGCTCAAAAAATTTAAATACTTTATAGCTGAATCTTCTTGATTTCCACTTTTTTGCCAAAAAGGTTTGCTATCTTCATCCATTAAAATAATACACTGCTCTTTTTGTTCTACTATAGGCGTTTGTTCAATTTGAATATATTGACAAATATTAGCGATAAAATGGTAAACGCGGGTAATTTCTTTTTGCATTAGCCCTGCAGGGCCAGCCAAACTTAACAGTAACACTTGTTTATAACATTCCTCAGCAGTACTGACTTTATTAAAACTTCGTGAAGCGTCAGGAACTTTTGTGGTTTCTTTTTTTGCTTTTACACTTAGCTTATAAAGAGAATGTAAATCAATCCATACCCAGTCAGGCACTGCTCTACACATAATATAATGGGTAACAACAATTTCACTTAAGCCTTTTATAGCACGTTGAATAGCCAAGGCCAAATTCCGCGCCTTAAACCAGCTTGTATTACGCTTTGTTAACTCACGTATAACCACCCAATACCCAGTGGTAAAATTCCTTTCTATTACACCCAGAATATTAAATATTTTTTGCTCATTTTCACCTTTAGGGAACCCTGAAACTAATAGCCTTGAGCGTAAAGATTCTTCAATCAATAACAAAGAAGGTCTCAATAATTCTAAAATATCCAGCCTTTGCTGAGCAGGCATAACAACTTTATTTAAGCCATCAATATAATCATAAAATAAACGCGTAGACAAGCTAGGATTTGCAGTAGGTAGCTCTTTAATCCATTGAATAACGGTTTCTTTTTCATAAGGCACTAACAATTCTAGGCTTTGTTGTTGCGCAGGAATAACTAAAAAAAAAGAATTTTTCACGAACTACTGTCTAATATTTTATATAAGGTAGCTTAAGTGTATACCAATCTTGAAATATGTTTCTGTACATTTCAAATACTTGCATTACCTTCCTCCTTTCTTCATCATCATTCCTTTAGATGGGTTATAGCCCAAAACAGCAATAATCATAAAAACAATAAAAGCAACTAAGGTGTAAATAAAAGAAAAGCTATTAAACTGTGCATAAAAAGCAAACCGTATTAACTCAACTGCTTGAGAAAATGGATTAAAAAAAGCAAGATAATAAAGCCACTCACTTGACTCCTTCATTTTCCACAAAGGATACAATGCAGTAGACATAAAAAACATGGGGAAAATAACAAAGTTCATCACACCTGCAAAATTTTCTAATTGCTTAATAAATGAAGACAGTAATAGACCCAAAGCACCGAGCATTGCTCCCACCAGCATTAATGCAGGTAATACCAGTAAATAGCCTTGCCAAGGCCCTTCAATTCCATATAACCAAGCGATACCTAGAAAAACATAAACCTGTAGAATAGAAACAGCCACTCCTGCTATTAACTTACTAAATAATAAAAACCATCGAGGTAATGGGCAGACCATTAAAATTCGCATACTTCCCATTTCTCTATCATAAACCATAGACAAAGAACTTTGCATGCCATTAAAAAGCTGAATCATCCCCATCAAACCGGGTGTTATGTATACCTCATATAAAATATAGGTTTCATACGGCGGTGTAATGGCCAAACCAAGTGCCGCCCTAAACCCAGCCGCAAAAATAAACAACCACACCAAGGGACGTACAAGTGCTGAAATAAAGCGCTCTCTCTGTTTAACAAAACGCCATAATTCTCGTCCAACAATCCCCCACATTGCACGCCAATAGTGAAGAATATTCATCCATTTTCCCCCTGAGTTAATACTTTAAATGCATCATTTATTGACGTAGTTGTTGTCTGATTTAAAACATTATCTACCGAACCTTTTAATTTTATTTGCCCTTTATGTAAAATAATCAATCGATCATCAGGGTAAATCTCATCAATGAGGTGAGTAGCCCAAAGAACAGCCAAACCATGCTCACTCACTAATTGGTGCACATGCTCTACAATTGATTGCCTGCTTGATACATCAAGACCAACCGTTGGTTCATCCAATAGTAGTAAAGACGGTTTATGCAACAATGCTCTAGCAATTTCAACACGCCTCTTATGTCCACCATTAAGTTGCCGGACTGTTTCTAAGCGTCTGTCATACATAGAGAGTCGTTCCAATTCCTGTTGAATGCTTAAATTCGCCTGTTTTCTACTCATACCATGAAGTGCTGCATGATAACGCAAATTTTGCATAACCGTTAAATCCAGGTCTAATGTTGTTTGTTGGAATACAACGCCTAATTTGGATAATGCTTGCTGAGTTTGTCGTTTTACATCAAACCCACACAGTTTTATTTTACCTACAGGTGAATCATATAAGCGAGTAATAAGAGAAAACAAGGTACTTTTACCCGCTCCATTAAGGCCCAATAAAATAGTGCATTCAGCCGAATTGACAGAAAAATTCACATTATTCAGTGCTTTCTTTCCATTATAAGAAAAACTTACCCCCTCAACCTCAAGAGAGACACCCTCTGTTATATTCTTAGCTTTCATGGTTTTGAAATTATTCCCCACGGAAATCGCCCTACAGCAACAGATTTAGTCACTTCATGTGTTTTAAGATCAATTAGTTAAACATCATTACTACGCCCATTGGTTGTATATAACCTTGTTTGGTCTGGTGAAAAAGCCAAGTTCCAAACCCGTTGTCCAACTAATAAAAACTTCTCCACTTCTAGTGTCTGAGCATTTATAACAGCAACCCGGTTAGCAGTCCCTATTGCCACATACCCCCAACGTCTTTCCTTATCAATAACAACGCTAACAGGCTGTATTTTATCCGAACTAAGCCCTTGAATATCCAGTTCGATTTTTTTTATAATCTGTTTAGTGGCAACATCTAAAATCATTAAGGTACCCGCCATTTCAGAGGTAACCCACAGCTGGGTATTATCAGCCGTAAAACTTGCCGCTCTAGGGCGAGCATCCACCAAAGTATTTTCTACTATTTTGTTGGTTTTTGCATCAATCCAATGAATCATATTGGTCGTTTCAGAAGCACTAACCACCCATTTATTATTCGGGCTAACAGCAACCCCTTCAGGCTCAATACCAACAGAAATTTGTGCAACGACCTTTTTACTCACCGTATCAACCACGGTAACCAAGTGATCATCTTCATTAGAAATATAAATTCGATCACCCGCAGGGTTTAAGGCAAATGTTTCAGGATCATCCCCTGAAGGTAACTCGCCTAGCTCTTCATACGTATCTGCATTATAAATTTTAACCGTATCATCATCACTAGTCGCAACATATAGGTATTTATTATCAGGACTTATTGCAATACCGCGTGGTCTTTGACCTATTGCCACTGTTTTAAGCAACTTTCCTGCAATAGGATCAATTACTGCGAGTGCATTATCTTTTTCCAAAGTAACAATAACGGTTTCTGCATAAGCTGTTAAGCTCATAACTGAATTTAATAATATAATGCCAAAAAGACCATATTTCATTTTATATATTTTCATTTAATTTATTATAGTAATTCAATAATTGTTGAATAAGCTTTTTTACTAAAATTTTAACACTTTCAGTTTTTTCATTACCCACGTCCAAAGATGAAACATTAGCACTTATTTGCTCCTTCACCTGAAAAGAACTGAATACCATTAAAACCGGCTATTCCCCCATCCACCTCCACACCTTCTTTGAGTAGTTTGATTATACTTCAAAACGCATACTCACCGCTCACGAATACTTTCCGGTTTTAATCTCCACTGCAACAGGTAGACGGTCATTCCTGGAGGCAATCCTACTTACTTACTTGTCAGGTTTCACGACGTTGTACCATGATTTTTTAAAAGGTCACCTTCCGCTATCAGGACAGTGATACCAAGCGTTGGAAAACCCGAACCGAAACAGGGCCGAACTCGGATTCCCATTGCCGAGGTATTCAGGGTAAAAATGAACGGCCAAGGCGATTGCCTGTTCTGAAAACAGGGATAATGGATAAAAAAGGGGGCTTTATGGGTGATAGCAATGAAAATCCATCCGCTTCCGGTAAAAAGATTTAAAAATAGAAGCTCAATGCATTATTCGGGCTGTTCAGCAAACGGTTCAGGTTGTGGCTCGCTTCGCGATCACAATCTAACCTAATTCGTTAGCTTTAAGTCTTTTGCTATTACACTACCTGCAAGTAATATCCTTGCGCCTTCAACACTAAGGTGATCATCATCAAAATAGAGCGCTGTTTTATTAACTACAGCAGGACAATATTCTTTATTGCATAATATTTCAAATGGTTTTATTGCACGCAGATTATTGTTATAAGGAAGTATGTCTAATTTATTTAGTATGAAATTATTTCTTGCGAAATAATATTGTGAGCTTGTTGTATTCCTTAAATTAAGGAGAGTTTGATCTCCAAAGATAGAAAATGGTGTGACAGCTTTCGTTATATCCACTGGTAACTCTGGGATTGGATAAAGTAAATATACCTTTTTACCTGATGCTAACAACCGATGAACAATCTCATTAAAACTTTGCCAATATACCTCTCGTGCACCTTCATTTGGATACGGCTCAGAGAATTGCCCAATAGGGTCTCTATTGGGCAATTCTGGATATGAGTCCAGTTGATCTCCATATAAAAAGGCACTATACCTAAAACCCAATAGAACATTTTTTATTGTGTCATTACCTTCTAGGTATGCCACAGCTTCGTTAATCCATTTAGAGCATCCAGGCTGTTTAACATTGAATAGTAAAGCAGGCGGACAACCAGAAAAACTGAGATGTACCAGACCATTACCATCTTTTTCTAGCATTTCCGCAAGTGCATAGGCGGGTTCAACCGTATGACTATCACCAAAACTCGCCCATGTAATATTACTTCCTAGATATTTACAGGCACTTTCAGGTTTCAGGTATTTCTCACCTTTTGTATGACACTCTTTTCTTTTAGGGCTAAATTGTGTGGTTTCCAAATAAACTGATTTATTAAACCGCCTCTCATAACCTTTAAATATATGACCAGACAGGCCAATTAATAAAAATATACTAATTGATGCAACTGAAAATTGAAAAATTTGTTTTCTTGTAACAGCTCTTTTATTTCTGAAAGGCATTTCTATATATTTAAAACTAAATATCGATAAGATAAATGTCACTACAATAGCACTGATAAACAGGAATTCACTTGGTTCGCCGATTATCTTCATTCGTAAAAATGCGAATAATGGTTGATGCCATAAATATAGTGAATAAGAAATGAGCCCGATACTAACAAATAGTTTATTTGCTAGGAATTTTCCAATAACAGTGGAGCTGTCACTAAAAGCTATAATTAGCATAGTACCAATTACTGGCACCAATGTATAAAAACTAGGAAAGGGGGTTTGTTTATTGAAGAAAATAATAGAATAAATGATAAGGGCTAAACCAATGCCCCCAAAACATCTTTGTGATTTTTGTTTTTAGATAAATGGTGGGTTCCTGTAATTGCTAAAAGTGACCCAGCAAACAACTCCCATGCTCGACTAAAAATAAGATAAAAGTTTGCATCCACATCCTGCTTTCCAGATAAATATTGAGATAGCAGTATAGATGAAATAGACAGCAGCGATATTAAAAGGGTAAGGTTCTTTTTACCAATAAACCAAAGTGCCGAGAGTAAAATAGGAAAGAATATGTAGTATTGTTCTTCAACAGCTAAACTCCATGTGTGTAACAACGGTTTTTCATCAGAAGCATTGGAAAAATAACCACTAGTCAAATAGAAAAATACATTTGATGAAAATGTAGTGACCGAAACTAAGCTTTGAGAATAAGATTTAAGTAAATTAGCTGGCATTAATATAAATGCTGCAATTGTAGTTAAGACTAATACAGCACTTAGAGCTGGTAGAATACGTCTTGCTCTTCGCTCATAGAAATTCAATATCGAAAAACGATTACCTTCTATTTCTTCTATTATTATTGACGTTATTAAATATCCGCTTATTACAAAAAATATGTCAACACCAACATACCCGCCAGTAATACCAAATAATCTACTATGAAAAAAGATAACGGGCAATACTGCTACAGCGCGGAGTCCATCAATTTCTTTTCTATACTGCAATTCTAGTTCCCTCTTGATATTTTTTACAGCTAACGACCGCATCACTTGGTGTAAAAAGAGGCCGTTTTTTTGCATCGCGGAGAAAAGAGCTACCACGTCGGTAATTAAAGTGTAACCTCACTTCCTTCTATTCTCATAGGAAGGTAACCTGCAAGCTTATTAAACTAACAATGAGGTTACGTCGTTATGAAACCATCTCTCGAATCAAAATACAACCATTATTATTCGCTACACGGCAAGTATGTAAAACTTCAGGGCTTACAACCCAAAACGATTGAAGCGTACTCACGGGCTATGCGTCATATTGCAGCCTATTTTAACGGACATCTGGATAATCTGTCTCAAGATCAGCTGCTGGATTGTCAGGTATAACGTGGTAAAACTATACAAGTTGTCACGTATTTTTTGTGTTAATGATTCGTATGAAGGCATACGTCCTTCAGACACATAAGAATCTATAACCAGTTCTTTTATTGTTGCGTAGCTCATAATTTTATTTTCACATAACGCTTGCGATAACCGGTAGTTTTCAGCTTTAATCGTATTGTTAGAAGCCGATTTCACAGCATTTAAACACCAATATTTTATTCTCATCTCCGAACCAAAGAATAAGGTTTTTCAATGTATATAAATAAAATAGCCGATGGGAGTAGAGTTAGAAAGAAAACAGGAGGAAGAAGTAACCATAGAATCAGTACATCATTGCCTTGAGATGGGTACATCATTTCCAGCATCATAAATATAAACTTCAACGCGAGGCCGTGAAGCAAATAATATGAATAACTCATATTTCCAAGCCATCGAAGCGGTGCAGCTGAAAACAACCGGCTAGTTAAACCTGAAGACAAAAAACACTCTAAGCAAAACACATAAAAAAACACATAAAAAAACACATAAAGCAGTAGATATTCCCACCAACCATGAGAGTCCAAAGCAGCTAACACTACAATAGACACAATAGCCATGACTAAGGCTGGAAGGCCTATTGGCGGTATATATTTAATTAATTTATATTCGACTGTTTCGTATAAAAGTATACCAGAAACAAACATTAATAAGCGTATAGGGCCGCCATTTACAGAAAAATAATAAAAACAAAAAAGCGTGTTCAATAGGAAAAATATTATTCTGTATTTCACTCTCCATGATCGCATAGATAGAAGCGTTATTAATGCGGGGATAAATAAGTAATAGAAAAACTCATAACTTAAAGACCATGCAACTGTAATAATTGCAGTTACGTCAAAGAGCCCAGGCATGAGTAAATAGTTTTGAGCAATGAAGGTGATTCCATCTTTCCACCCAGATGGAATCTTTGACTCAGTAGGAAATAAAGCAGAAAGAACGAGATAAATAACAAATACAACAGTAAATGTAGGATAGATTCGCTGAATTCTTCTTGCTATGTAGCCCTTGAATGGTCGATGTTTTTTGATAAGCATTCCATATATCAGATATCCACTCAATACAAAAAATAAATCTACTCCTATATTGCCAATCCCATGTATGTATTCTGAAAGATGAAATGTTATTGAGCTTTCATCAAGCCAAGGCTTAACCAATGAGATATAATGCACTAGAAAAACCAGAAAAACGGCAAATCCACGTATCCCTTCCATTGACAGAATTGAATCATGTGTTGCATGTGAAATTTCAAATGTATTTCGTAACCAGTTCATTCGTCTCATTCTCAATTTTGTAGCTTCTAACGCCAAGTTCAGTTGACGCTGGCAGATGAACGATAAACACTGTTAACACACTGAACTTTGATAAAAAATGACCGCTGAAAACAAGTGGAGCTGTCAGCGGTCAACTGGAACTTTTTTGTGTACGCCCAGCATGGGCGTGAACTAATGAGGTGAAAGTCCTCTGTAGGAGAACCTACTTCGTTCATTACATATGAATGATTATAACTACTAGCCGATGGCAATTGCAATCCCGCGAGGTGTTGTGAGAAGGAAGCCCGAGCGCAAAACGACGAGCTTATGTACAAGAATGTCATACAAGGCTGAGTCTCAGGAGTAAGGTTAGCACAAGATAACGAAACCCATAGGTTCGAGAGATACAGTAAGTTCAAAGGGATATTATCGGATAGCAAAGACAAAAGCGGTACAAATGGGTCTTAATAATGACTGGCTAACGTCACAAGGCTTAATATCTGTGAAACAACAGTGGTCAAAGTTCCATTATTCATAATGGCTAATGAACCGCCCTATGCGGAGCCGCATGTAGGGTGGTGTGGGGAGGGTGAGAGAGAAACTC
>JAJRUF010000091.1 GCA_024277935.1 Gammaproteobacteria bacterium | reverse complement strand
TTAATAGGTTTATTTTTGTAAATATTGATTAATTAAAACTAAATCTTGTTCAGTTAAACTGCTGGCCGCTAGTTTTAACCGAACGCCATTAATTAAATAATCATAACGGGTTCTTGAGTAGTCTCTTTTGGCACGATAAAGGTTACGTTGCTCGGTTAATACATCCACCATGGTGCGAGTCCCTACCTCTGAACCTGCTAAAGTCGCTTCTAAAGAACTTTCTGCTGACTTAACAGCTGCTTTTAGGGCTTTAACACGGTTAATGCTGGAGTTTATATCTCTAAATGAATTTCTAATATCACGCTTAACCTGGCGTTTTGCAGCTAATAAAGCTTGTTTAGCAATTCTATAGTCATAATGCGCTTGTTGACTCCGTGAACTCACTAAGCCACCTTGAAAAAGAGGGATATTAAGTTGCAGACCAGCACTTCGTGTATCGCCACGAGAGCCAAAGCTACTATTTACATCCTGAACCCCATAGTTAGCAATAATATCTAAGGTGGGTAAATGTCCTGATTGTTGCAGTGAAATATCTTTTCTATTTATTTCGGCTTGGTTTAGGGCAGAAATAATTTTTAGGTTGTTGGTTTCAGCAACGTTTGTCCATTCAGTAATATTATTGGGCATAGGAGGGGATAGATTTATATTTTTAGATAACTTTAATAAATTAAGCGCTGTTTCACCAATAATTTCAATTAAATCTTCTTTACTATCATCTACTTTATTTTCGGCATCAATTTCACTTGATCTTGCCTGATCATAACCTGCTTGTGCTTCATAGACATCGGTAATAGCAATTAAACCCACATCAAAGCGTTGTTGAGCCTGTTCTAGTTGCTTTGCTATGGCTTCTTTTTCTGATTTGGCAAATTCAAGATTATCTTCAGCTGCTAAAATATTAAAATAGGCTTCGGTTGTTTTAACCATTAAGTTTTGTCTTTCAGCTTGATAATCCGCTTCAGCTTTAGCGATGCGATTGTTTGATTGATCAAGCTGTACCCAGTGTTCCCAGTGAAAAACAGGTTGAGAAAAACTGACACTAAAGCCATGATTCCAATAATTTTGCGTTCCTTGACTTTGAAAATTTGCTTTTTTACTATGAATTCTGTCTCTACTGGTATTGGCTGAAGCAGATATAGTGGGAAGCATGTTGGCAATACTTTGTGCTTTGGTTTCACCCACTGAATATTGGGTAAGATAGGCTTGTTTTAACAGTGGGTCATTTTGCTCGGCTAATTGGAAAGTTTCAATAAGGTCTTGTGCATAGCTGGAGCCAGAGCAAGCCATTAAAAGTAGAATTGCTGCTAATTTAGATTTCAAAATAAGTTGCCTAGTATTTAAAATGATATGATGATTTATTATCTAGCTATATATTTTTAAAATATAGCACACAATTAAGTTAATTTTTTATCATAACGATAGAGAATCAATATTTTCAGAGTTTGAAAAATCAATGAAAAATAATACATTAATAATAATTACTTTAGCCAGCTTGTTTATTTCTGGTTGTTCCAGTTTTGGTAAAGGTATTACAGAGGCTTTTCTTGAGAAACAAGAGGCAGAAGATACACGGGTTTGTGAGGTATGGGGTGAGGCATTTTCTGGTTTGCAAGGGCAGACTATTCAACATAATGGTAAGGTTAAAGTATTAATGGTTCATGGTGTTGGGGATCATAAGCCTGGTTATTCAACTGAGTTTTATGAGAAGCTTGCTAAAGAATTAGATTTGTCCGTCACTTCTAAAACCCATAAAGATATTCAGCTTAGTTCGGCTGAGTTTCCTGAAAAAGCATTAGGAAATTTACGTATTAAACGGTATTTAAATAAAGCTAAGAGCAAAGAGTTTTTATTTTACGAACTTACCTGGTCAGATATAACGGCAAAAGAAAAAGAGGTCTTGGCTTATGATAATTCAGGTGAATATTCGTTTAGGCGAGCAAAAGTTAATGATTTAATGAAACGCTTTTCTAATGATACTGGGCCTGACCCTATTATTTATTTAGGCGAAAGCCGTGAAAATATTTTGGCATCTTTTGTAGAGTCATTTTGCTGGATGACAGCAGGAAATTGGGCGGATTTGCCTACTGATACCAAGGCGGTTTGTAAAGCTTCTGATATTTCTTCGATTAATAATGATCAATATGCTTTTGTTTCACATAGTTTGGGGAGTCGAATAACCATTGATGGTATGCAGCGTATCACAGAAGATTTAGGCAAAGGTAAAGTGGGGCATACAGAGCATGAAAAAGTAAAAAATGCACTTAGAAATAAGACTATACCTATTTATATGATGTCTAATCAGTTGCCGATGTTGCAATTAGGACGTAAATTGCCTGAAGTCAGTGGACAGCATTCAGAATATTGTACTGAGCAAGGTGCAAAATTTGCTGAAAGAATGTTTACTAAAACCCCTATTATTGCCTTTAGTGACCCGAATGATTTGTTAAGTTATGCGATTCCCCCACGGTTTGTAGATAAATATCTGGATTCAAGGTTATGTATTGATGTGACTAATATCAATATTAATGTGGCTTATGTTTACGATATTTTTGGGGTGGGGAAGGTTGCTAACCCAATGGATGCACATATTGGCTATGATACAGATGATCGAGTGGTGGCTTTAATTGCTAAAGGGATAGGGCCAGATAAAAAATCAAATGCTGATATTGTTAATAAACGTTGCCGATGGATTGAGACTATAGATTAACAGAGTTCTAATCAAACTATAATTTGATTCGTAAGGTGAATCAAGCCAGTACAGTCTTATCTTGTAATATTCAGACAACATCACTGTAGGATGTGCTGAGGAACGAAGCACATCAGCTAAACTTCGATGCGCCTCCTAACGTCGGCACATCCTACAGAAATATCAATATAAAAGTGTAAACTTGAAACTGAAAGATGCCAAAATGACGACCTTTAAAAAAGTATATTTAATATATTCAAAAACCATGGAGTCACAACTGGATTCTATATGTCAACATGATTTAATTAAACATCAGGCTATTGAAGTTCGGAAAGTAAAACTTGCCGAGATGTCTTCTATTCATGTTGATGCTGAGTTAAGCCATGCTTTAGTCTGGGTTGAGCAAGTGCATTATCCACAGGTTTTATTGTGTGCTGAGCAGAAAAACTTATCATTAGGATTTTTACCGCTTAAAGATGACTTATTAAGCCAGTTTTATAAAAACCTGAGTTTACCTGCGGATTTTAATGAGTGCTTAGACGTTGCATTAGATAATGAGCCTTTGTTTATAGATTTAATTGTTTGTAATAATGAGGTGGTTACCGATGGTGTAAACCTTGAAAATCAGACAACTATGCTTGAATTTATCGGTGATAGTCATACTTATACCGGCTGGCATAAATTAGAATTTCAAATAAAGCGATTTATTCATGCATTTTCTTTAAGGCCTCACCCCGTTATTTTAACCACTGCAAAAGGCAAAACAGTTTCTACTGCTATTACGGGGATGGTGTTGCTGGATTTTCACAAAAGTGGTGCTTTAGTTCAGATATTTAAAGATTCTGTGTCTTTAAAAGATAAGCGCGTTTCTGTTGTGTTATTTGCCCCTCAGTCAATTCTCGCTTATTTAAAACTATCTTCAGAGACATTTTTAGCCACTGCAAAAAAGCATATACCGCAACAATTAGGGTATATTAGAACAGAATCGTTAACGATTACAACGCCAATTGATAGCTATTACCTGATTAATAATAAGCCGGTAACTACTCGAGAATTAATTATAAAAACACTGAGTGATGGTGTACAAGTTAATGCTGGAGAGAAGTTTAGAGAAGCTCAAAATTTTGGTGATGATAAAGAAAATGTTATTAGTGACCAGTTGCCTCAACAGGAAAGTCGGATTAAATATTTAGGGGCGACCTTACCGTTTTTTTCACATGCACTAGAATCTGACTTTAAAGATTTGTTTCTTTCCCTTAAGGAAAGTGCTTGTATAAGCAGTACCTATTTTTTACTGATGGTTTTAAGTACCTTGCTGGCTACTTTAGGCTTATTTTTAAATAGCCCCTCTGTGGTGATCGGTGCGATGGTTTTAGCTCCTTTAATGGCCCCCATTATTTCTTTATCTATGGGGCTTTTACGCTCTAATAATGATTTAACCCAAGGTTCATTTGCCACCTTATTTACTGGGATATGTATTGCCCTATCGTTATCGGCTTTAATGGCTTTGTTACTGCCT
>JAJRUF010000090.1 GCA_024277935.1 Gammaproteobacteria bacterium | reverse complement strand
AGTCTGGCCGTGATAATTACAAACACCATGATCGCCCCTACCCAGAAGACCAACTGATGGCTCGCATAGAAACGAATAAACTGTGCAAAATAAATAGTACTTGGCAATACCAGAAGCACAATCGCACTTAAGAAAGCCTCTTTCATACCAATGATTCGTCGTAGTGAAAAGAACACCGCTACAATAAATAAACCCGTAATTACCGAGGAAGATATTCGAGCAACGCTTTCACTTTCGCCAAACACCCTAAAAAGGAAACTAATAAACCGGGTATAGAGTTCAGTACGGACATATTGCCCATCTGCAAGCCCAAGCGTGCCATCAATATTGACGGAATGCGCTGCAAGTAAATGATAGAGTTCATCGACATAAAGGCCGTGACCCAGATTGAATGAATAAACTATCTGTGACAGTAAAAATAACCCAAAGCCAATACTAAGTTTCAGTATTGTGGAAGATTCTTGGGTTTGGTGATTCAAAGAGCTTACCTTTTAAATGAGTTACAACTTCTTGCGCTTCGCAATTGAGTACTTAGTAATACCATCTTAGTATAGTATATTTTGGGATATTTCTGGAGTATTAGCTACCACAAACCCTACACAACCCGCCTATTTTAATCAGTAGAATAATTTTAGTTCAAAAAGAAATAGTGAAACCACGTTGATGCACCTTGTTCAAAATAAAGGATTATCAGCGCGATGAGAAAGAAAATTTATTTCTGGAATCCATAATAGGCTTTTCGACAAGCCTATAAAGCACCTCAGCAAGTACCAAACTACCAGCAAGAGCCATAGCAAAATACAAAGGAAATGGAACTTCTATAAAAAATCTTTTTAGTATCGCAAGTGCCTCAGGGTGAAGTAGATATAATGCATATGACCGTGTTGCAATATAGTACGAGCCAGGGATATAAATAATATTACTCCAGTATTTACTGGCATTAGCCGCCATCACCCAGGTTCCAAATAAAACCGCTAAAAATAACTTATCTGGATCATTTATTCCCATCCAAGGATAATATCTACCCATAAAAAAAGAAAAATAAAGTAGGATACTAAAAACTGCGACATATGGAAAAAATCGGGATAGCTTTAACCAAAGTTTTCTATATTGATGATAAATATGCGCAAGAAAAACACCCACAACACAACCATCAAGTCGAACATGCGTTTCATTTACATTACTGTATAAATCCAATTGTCTAAAAATGAATGGCAGAAAAAGAAGAATCAATAACGTTGCTGTAGTAATTTTTTTATTCACACTAGTTAGCGCTAACAAAAGCAAGGCGATGAACAAATAAAATTGTTCTTCAACGGCTAATGACCAGCTAATCGAAAAAAATTCAAGCGGATAATTGTAATTCTGCACAAAGATGAAATACTCCCAAGGAAAATCAACATCATCTTTTGTTAGATATCTTTGACCTACTGATAGCATTAAAACAGCATAATAAGCGGGAAATGTTCTCATCCAACGTCTTATCCAGAACCTTTTTACATCTATCTTTCCATTTTTTTCAGCTTCCTTAAAAAGCAATCCACCTAACAACCAGCCGGAAAGAACGAAAAACAAATCGACACCTGTCCCACCAAGCTGGAGTGGCGCCAAATGACTAGGAGCTCCATATGACAAAACGGTGTGAGCTAGGATAACAAGAAGAATTGCAACCGCTCTTAATAGATCCATTGACCTGTATCGTAAATCCAAAATATCTCCTTTTTTATTTTTATGTTAACCAAGTTATCACGATTGCATTCAATCGTTACTGTATTTTAATTCAGATGCCGCAATACAATTCTCTACCATACATTACCTTGTTTTTTACGTGACGTAAGAATAGATTTAATTTTTTTAGCCAATGCTGAAACCAATGCATTTATCCTTTTACCTAAATAACTTCGAGTTATTCTAATATTACAATCTAAATAGTTCGGCACATATTTAGTCGCTTTTTGAAAGTTCATCCTGGCATTTGTGTAGTCACTAATAGAAGCAAGGTACACACCTACACGATAATAATAATTGGCCGTCGCGACTTTACAGGCCTCACCCGTTACTTCTTCGACACCACTATTTAAACAGTGTTTTTCTAAAATATTATATGTCGCATCTAACATCAAATTGTTATTACCCGACATATTGTCACTATGTTTTCGGTATTTAAGTAATGTTTCATCAACAAAATCTAATTCGTAAAATTTAGCTATCCTAATCCATAAGTCCCAGTTTTCAGCCGCTTTCAGTGTTTCATCAAACAAGCCTACTTTTTTCAGCGCCTCATTTTTTACAACAACCGTGCCACCTGTCATTCTATTTTTAACTAGTAACTTTTCGTATACAGAACCTCTTATACTTTGATCGCAAAGTTCACCACCAATCACTTTACCTAATGCATCAATGTATTGTACGCCTGAATAAACCAGACCCACTTCATTTTCAAAAAGATGGATTTGTTTTTCAATTTTTTCTGGCAACCACACATCATCACTATCCAGAAAAGCAATGAACTCACCTCTGGCTACTTTTAATCCATTATTTCTTGCTTTTACCTGCCCCTGATTCTGCTGATTAATTAAATTAATTTTCTTCGGGTAATGCGCTGCAAAAGAACGGATAATCTCTTCCGAATTATCCGTTGACCCATCATTAATAATAACGATTTCAATATTGTTATACGTTTGATTAATAACTGATTCTATTGTTTCTGCAACATAGTCCTGCCTGTTAAAAACGGGAATAATAACGGATACTAAATTTTCAATCATCAAATAATAACCCTATAGAATACTTATTCTATATTCTTTTTTAATAATGGGTGAACGGACAAAAATCAAACTCTTGAAATTATAACAATATTATTCTTTTTTCTTAAGCAAACCCTGCACAACAACCTGTTTTTAAATATTAACTAAAATCGAAAAATCTACTCTAACATTCTCTTTAGAATACTTTATTTTATAATTCCACCTAATACGTTTGATGTAACAACGGGTCTAGCTATAATACGTTTCATAAATAACGAATGGCCAGCAATCCTTCACTGGCCATTCGTTAAGTCCATGCGTTCGCAAAGCGAACGCACTGCACCTACCCTAGTTCGTTAAACTAACGAGATCACTTTACGTCTACTTTAACATTCGTAGGACTTTTTGGTTTACGGCTAGTAAAATATTCAACAGCACCTATTTCTCCATCTGACTGTCGGGCAACGCCATAAATATCATGCGAAAGATTATTATTCGATTTACCAACCAAAGGACTACTGACTTGCAAAGATATCTTGCCACCTGAAACGTCAACCAGAGGGTTCAAAATAATCGCAGAATTATCCCATGTCGGCTTAACAGCAGCCGTTGACGTTCCTGTACCACTGTAAAACCAAGCATTATTCAAACCACTGACGTTATCAAGCTGTCCGGGGCCTTGGTAAGAAGGGGCAATAAAAGGTTTATCCTTTGCCGTGATGCAAACGTTATTGTTCCAGTTGACGGTAACATTATCACCCGTACCTTTCATACCAAGACATGCCTGCGATCCTGTTGGATTATCGTCCCCGTTCCATCCACGAATAGTATTATTAAAAATGTTAATAGTTCCAAGTAGTTTATAGTCAGTTATTGATATTCCTGATGTGTTTGGACCATTAGAAGTTGAAGGATCAACAGCATCCCAATCAGCAGCGAGGCCAACGTTGAGCAGCACATTATTATATATATCAAAATCATTCGTCCAAGGGCAGTTCAATTGAATATTAATACCTGCACCACCTTGATTAACGACAACATTATCGTTAATGATGATCGTACCTGTTGGACTGCCACAATTAGCCCCATTAAAGTTTTCATCAAACATGTGTATGCCATTTTTTGCGTGATTATCATGCAAATAATTCCAACCAAATCGCCATGGGGGAACTTGTAAATTATTACCGCCACTGCGTATTGTCATATATGTTGTATGATGAAATTTAGTTGTACCTTCACAACCATACTCATAGACCTCATTACCAAGCATTTGATAGCCAGAAATACGGTCCCCACTCAGGGCATTACCACTAACAGCACCTTGTTGACCATCAGAACAACCACCTGGTTGATCGGTAATTGCATTACCTACAGCTCGACCAAAAGCAGTTGCCTCGATGCCATAAGAAACATTTAACTCTGACCCAGTAACACAATTTATGGGTTGATTATTCGCATCCTCATCACACTCTGAGGCATAAATATCAAATTTTGACACCACTTGGCCTGCCGTCTTGTAATTACGGAAACCAGAAGTTCCCGTTACCGTAGGTTGCGAATTTGGAAAGGCAACCACACCATACTGGTTATTTAAACCACTTGACGCAGCAACATCATTCCAATATACCGCCCTAGTAGTCGAACTATCTCCTGTAGCAAGACTATCGTGGACATAGATAGTGCTTCCTGGCTTAGTGATCTTATCAAATGCCTGATTTATCGTTTTCCAGGGTTTTGAAAAAGAGCCCGTTCCAGAACCATCATTGCCCGATGGTTTTACATGATATATCGAACCACTTCGGATGGTGAAGGGCAGCGCATTTGAAATTTCACCATTTACCTGCACACGTATTGTACCTTCGCCAGACGCCATATTGGGTATAGAAAAAGCGACTTCCTGCATTTTATGTGATTCAAATAGGTTCGCCGGGCCACCAGGGAGTTTACCATCCGCATTTTTCCAGTAATAAATATGGGTAGGACTTGATGTTTTACCTGTGGAATCCGTAAAAGTAATGGTAGAGCTCTTGCGATTTGCGCCTAAACCCTGTCCCCAGAGAGTCACAACCACGCCACTGCCTTTACCATCGCCCAGGCCGGTATCCGGGCCAGAAATCAAGTCAGAAAAATTTAACCTTGGAGCCGCATAACTACCTGATGCAAGTATAGAAAGAGTGAAAAACAATAGAATTTGAGTAAATTTAGTCATAGGCGGTACCTCTCGAAAATTAGCCTGATATGAAGTATTAAGTCTAGCAGAGTATTTTTTGATTACCCCGGAATTGTCATTATTTCGACATGCCCGTAGATATGTAACCATTTGTTTTATATGTGTTATTTTTTATTTCTGATGAACGGCTTGGTAAGCCTGGCAAAACAGAGCCTGTTTTGTCAGGCCTCAGGGTTAGCAGAGTCTTTTTTAACTGCTTAGTTCAAAATTCACTAGCATACACATTTAACGGCCTTTAACTGACTGATTTTTTTAATATTTATTAAACGCCCTCTGGTCAGAATAACGCTGCAAAACTTTTTTTGCCCTGATGCCTATGCTAGGCTACGCTCAGTCAATATGCATAGTACCTGGGTAATACCAGCGGATGAATACTAACGGATGAATACCAACCCTGAAAACAGCGCTATAACTTGTGCCACTGTAACAAACGTCTCAAAGCTAGAATCACTGTTTGACGCCAAAATAGTCTTTTTAAGCCACCACGATTTTATAAAAAACGTGCAGAATGCAGTTAAAGCAATAACGACTAAGCCGATGGATAAACCCGTTGCATTTCTCATCAAGACTAACCACCAACAATCAGCAATTAAAAAACTGGGTTTATTTCTATACACCTCTATACAGTTTAGATATTTAAAATTCAGAATGGCTAAAATACCAGACGCCATAACGGCATCTTATGGCGTTTATCCTTTAATTGAGGAGCCATTTGCTATT
>JAJRUF010000089.1 GCA_024277935.1 Gammaproteobacteria bacterium | reverse complement strand
TTTATGGCATATACCCATGTGGCTCATGACTGTATTATTGGAGATCATGTCATTATGGCTAATGGCGCTTCTATTGCGGGCCATGTACATATGGGGGATCATGCTATTTTAGGTGGTTTCACCTTGGTTCATCAGTTTACCCAGATTGGAGCCTATAGTTTTTCTGCCATGGGTAGTGCCATTACTCAGGATATCCCTCCTTTTGTTATGGTCGGAGGAAGGCCAACACGTCCACATGGTATAAATTCAGTTGGCATGGAACGGAATGGAATTTCACCCGAGGTTGTCAGGCAAATTAGAAAAGCATATAAGATTTTGTACAAAACTAATATGCGTCTTGAAGATGCAATTGAGGAAATGGAAGAACTTGCGGGTGAAAGTAAGGAATTATCGGATATGGTCAGTTTTTTACGGAATGTAACTAGAGGTATTCAGCGATAAAAACAAAAATTATTGCCGGCATAGATGAAGTAGGAAGAGGCTGTATAGTCGGTCCTGTCATTACTGCTGTTGTTGTTTTAAATCCTGCTAAACCCATAGCAGGCTTAACAGACTCAAAAAAACTAACAGAAAAAAAACGTCAATCTTTTGCTGGTTTAATTAAAGAAAATGCAATGGCTTGGGCAATTGGTCGGGCTGAAGCAAGCGAGATAGATCAACTGAATATTCTGCAGGCAACTCTGTTGGCAATGTGTAGAGCTTTTTCTCAACTTCAGATAATGCCTGACTGGGTCAAAGTGGATGGTACTTTTTATCCGGATATTGCTAGTCCAGGAGAAACGATTATTCAGGGAGATTCTTTGGTGGCTGAGATTTCTGCAGCTTCTATTTTAGCCAAAGTTGCCAGAGATGATGAAATGAGTACTCTGGATGCTTTGTATCCAGGCTATGAGTTTTCTAAGCACAAAGGTTACCCGACCAAGTTTCACCTGGAAAAGCTAGGTAAGCTTGGCGTAACAGAACAACATAGAAAATCATTTTCACCGGTAAAAAAACAGTTGGCTTTAGAAATAGAAGCTTAACTCGCGGTGCTATATATTTCCGAGTCCGTGGCTGCGCAAAGTATAGTTTATATTCAATCTCCTTCCCATTGAGCATCATTCCGTTATACCTTAGATAAACAGGGTATTAAATACTAATTCTATAAAACACATACATGAAACCTGAGTTTGTCCATTTACGCGTTCATTCTGAATTCTCATTAGTAGATGGAATTGTCAAGATCAAACCTCTGGTTAAGCAGATAGTAGATTTTAATATGCCTGCTGTTGCCTTAACCGAACAATCAAATCTTTTTTCATTGGTTAAGTTTTATCGTGCTACCCAGGCACAGGGTATAAAAGCGATAGTGGGTTCAGATGTTTATATATTTAACTCTGAAGAGCCCACCAGTCCATTTCGGCTGACTTTGATTGCATGTAATCAAAGAGGCTATCTTTCCCTTACGGAGTTGATTTCTAAAGCCTATCAGGAAGGTCAGCACCAAGAAATTCCCATGTTGCAAAAACAGTGGCTCGAACATAATCATCAGGGGCTAATTGCTTTGTCTGGTGCTATGGAAGGGGATGTTGGGTTGGCACTGTTGGCTGAAAAGGAGAAGCTGGCCGAGCAATGTGCTTTGTACTGGGCATCTATTTTCGATCAATGTTTTTATTTAGAAATACAGCGGGTGGGGAAGCGTTACGAAGAAAAGTATATAAAAGCCTCTGTTGATCTTGCACTAAAACTTGATTTGCCCATTGTTGCTACTAATGATGTTCGGTTTATCAATAAAGCTGATTTTGATTCGCATGAAGTTAGAGTCTGTATCAACCAGGGGCGCGTTCTGGATGATACTCGGCGGCCTAAAGATTATACCGATCAGCAATTCTTACGTAGTCAGGAGGAAATGTTAGCATTATTTTCAGATATTCCTGAAGCGTTAGAAAATACCATAGAAATAGCTAAACGCTGTAATGTTGAATTAACCTTAGGTAAAAATTATTTACCCGATTTTCCTGTTCCAGAAGGATTGACGCTGGATGAGTTTTTCATTGATGCATCACGTAAAGGGCTAGAGCAACGTCTATTACAATATCCAGCGGTCGGGGAGGGGAGTGATGAGGAAAACCGAAAGGTCTACTGGGAAAGGCTAGATATAGAGTTAGGGGTCATTACCCAGATGGGGTTTCCCGGTTATTTTATGATTGTCGCAGATTTTATTCAGTGGGCAAAAAATAATGCGATTCCTGTAGGACCAGGCCGGGGGTCGGGAGCGGGGTCTTTGGTTGCCTATGTACTTAACATTACCGACCTTGATCCTATAGAGTTTGATTTATTATTCGAGCGTTTCTTGAATCCGGAACGGGTTTCCATGCCAGATTTTGATATTGACTTCTGCATGGATAGACGGGATGAAGTCATTGATTATGTCGCCAGGCATTATGGTCGTGACCATGTGTCACAAATTATTACCTATGGCTCAATGGCTGCAAAAGCGGTGATACGAGATGTGGGAAGGGTTTCATCGTTTTCTTATGGCTTTGTTGATGGTCTGGCCAAGCTGGTTCCTTTTGAAGTGGGGATGACCCTGAGCAGGGCATTGCAAGAAAGCCCTGATTTAAAACAGCGATATGAGACGGAAGAAGATGTCAAGTCTTTGATAGATATGGCGCTTTCTCTGGAAGGGATTTCAAGAAACGCGGGAAAGCATGCGGGCGGTGTAGTTATTTCCCCGACCAAACTAACCGATTTTACACCGCTCTATTGTGAGCAGGGTGGTGGAAACCTGGTTACCCAGTTTGATAAAGATGATGTAGAAGCCGTTGGGCTGGTTAAGTTTGACTTCCTGGGATTGCGTACACTCACAATTATTGATTGGGCTTTGCAAGCTATTA
Organism: Gammaproteobacteria bacterium; assembly: GCA_024277935.1. GTDB lineage: Bacteria > Pseudomonadota > Gammaproteobacteria > Methylococcales > Methylomonadaceae > QPIN01. Next base: position 203 of record JAJRUF010000089.1, on the reverse strand, counting down.
ATGCCAGGAAAAAAGTATCGGGTGAAGCATTGGTTGATATAACTCAGATTCCTCGCGACGATGAAACCACCTATCAGGAAATATTTAAAAAATGCCAGACTACTGCCGTGTTCCAGTTAGAGTCACGAGGAATGAAAGAGCTGATTCGCAAGCTGAAACCTGATTGTTTTGATGACATTATCGCTTTGGTTGCTCTATTCAGA
>JAJRUF010000088.1 GCA_024277935.1 Gammaproteobacteria bacterium | reverse complement strand
GGTTTAATTCAACTTTATTAAATAGCTTCCAGCAAGACTGGCAGTTACTAGGACAAAAAGAAATACAGGAATAATAATGACAGAAGTAATTAAACCAAAAATGATGGATTATCATCGCCACCTATTAGTCTGTGTGGGAGATAGGTGTACGGAGAATGGAGAAGGGCAAGCACTTTATGATTTGCTGAAAGAAAAGTTAAAAGTAGCAGGTTTAGACAAAGGGGCGTTACGGGTAAAGAGAACTCGAGCCACCTGTTTTGGAACCTGCCGCTCAGGCCCTTTATTATGTGTACAACCCGATGGTGTCTGGTATTACGACATCAATAGTGAAAAACTAGATAGAATTATTACCGAGCATTTTTTACAAAATAAGCCGGTAACTGAATTTATTCATCATCAGGCTTAATCTTGTTGTTTTGGAAGTGAGGCTAAAGCCTCACTTCCAAAATTAACTTTTAATGACAAGGAAAACCAGAACTGTGTCGAGTATCATGTGTTGCATTATGAATGACTTCAATGGGTGCAAACCCAACAGCCAGTAATATAGCAATACCTAGTAAAGCTGATGCCAATATTTGGCTTGATTTAGCGTGCGAAGAAGCACTACTTATATTTTGCTTAATTGGAGATGTTTGAGACATTTTCTGAGCCTTTGTTAATAGCTTACTATTTAGTAACTACTCAACATAATTGTAAAAAGTAAAACTTAGTCCATCAATTTAAATACGCTGAGTAATCACACTACTTATTAATTTTAGCACAATTAAAACTCTCTCTATGCTACAAATTTACACCTTTGCTAAAACAAATAATACCAAGGTCACTAGCAACAAATAACCTACCCCCTTAGGAGGCTGCCCGATAACGAACGTATAACTCAGGGGCTTACCTCAGGGTTATTCATCCGCCTCTATTTTTTACCTAGGGGCAAGCTAAAAAATACAACGAATCTCTAAAAATATCAGTATGTTATGCTATGATTACACTTTATTATATTTGAAACACTTAATTCGCTGCCATGCTAATCCCGTTCAAATCTCATCCCGTCGAATTCAATCAGCACCAACTGGACATCTCCTCCGTCGAAAGTTACTATAAACTTATCGGCCAAAATGCCTATCATCCCAAGCAAATTATTTCCATACTGATCTATGCGTTAGCCCCTCAAACCAAGCACGGAGGATACAAACAAAACTCATGAAGGATACCCATGTTTGAACAAACCTTTAAAAACATAGATGAAGAGTACCAGTGGTCTCATTGGGCTGCGCCCAAATTAGATAGTGGAAAAATTGATCACAATGCATTAACAGGCGATGATCTTACGGATTTTGTCAATGTTAAATTATTTCCCTACCTGAAAAAGTTTAAAGCCAATGCCGACAACGCTAATACCATTGAATACAAGATTGGTGAAATTTTCAGTGAGCTGAAAAACAGGATTCAGAGCGGTTACAATTTACGGGAAGTGGTCAACCTGATTGATGAACTGCGTTTTAGAACCCATGCTGAAAAGCATGAAATGAGCCATTTGTACGAAGGCAAAATCAAGAACATGGGTAATGCTGGGCGTAATGGTGGTGAATATTACACACCACGCCCCTTGATTAAAACCATTGTCAAAGTAGTCAAGCCACAAATTGGTAATACCATCTATGATGGCGCGGTGGGTTCAGCAGGCTTTTTGGTTGAAGCCTTTGAATATTTAAAAAACCGTAGGGGCGACCCTTGTGGTCGCCCAGACCTATCCACCAAAGACAGCGAAACCCTGCAAAACAATACCTTTTACGGCAAAGAGAAAAAATCCCTCGCCTACATCATCGGCATTATGAACATGATTTTGCATGGTGTCGAAGCCCCCAACATAATCCACACCAACACCCTTGCCGAAAACCTCGCAGATATTCAAGAAAAAGATCGTTATGACATTGTACTCGCCAACCCGCCTTTTGGCGGCAAGGAAAGAGCTGAAGTGCAGCAAAACTTCCCCATCAAAACGGGTGAAACCGCTTTTTTGTTTTTACAGCACTTTATTAAAATTTTAAAAGCAGGCGGTAAAGCAGGTGTTGTTATCAAAAATACCTTTTTGAGCAATACCGATAATGCCTCCGTTGCCTTACGCAAAGAGCTATTAAGCAGTTGCAATCTGCATACCGTATTAGATTTACCCAGTGGCACATTTACAGGGGCTGGGGTAAAAACCGTCGTGCTGTTTTTTGAAAAAGGCAAAGCCACCACCGAGACCTGGTTTTATCAGCTTAATCTGGACAGGAATTTAGGGAAAACCAATCCACTGAATGAGCAGGATTTGGCTGAGTTTGTGGAATTGCAAAAAACACAGGCGGAGAGTGACAAGGTGAATGGCGAAGCCAGAGAGAGTGCCCTGGGGCAAAACTCATGGATAGTTAAAATAAGTGATATTGATCAAAATACGTTTGATCTTTCAGCTAAAAATCCCAATACACCCAAAGAAGCCCCGCTCCGAAGCCCAGAAGAAATATTAAAAGAAATGGCTGAGTTGGATAAGGAAAGCGGTTTGTTAATGGAAAATTTAAAATTGATAATCGGTTCGACAATTGAAAATGGTGGAAAGGATGAATAAAACAGACAAAATTCAATTATT
>JAJRUF010000087.1 GCA_024277935.1 Gammaproteobacteria bacterium | reverse complement strand
TTGAGTTAATGCCTGTATCTCCCTAAGTTTAGGTATATATGATAATAATTCAAATATTTAGCCGCCAACCGGGTACACAAATCATTTGTACTTGCATAGATTCTCTTCTCTAAAAGCCATAATTATAATCAACCGATTAATATTGCCAGTTGGCTCAATGGAGGCAATATCATCATTTTTGCTAAATGCAACATCACTATGGCAATCAATGGCGATAAATCAAAGCCGCCTAAATCAGGCATTACTTTACGACACACGCCTAACAAAGGTTCGGTTAAACTATGTAACAGCGAGCTGGCAGGGTTGTAATTACCCGGATCAAACCAGCTGAGTATTGCTCTGGCTAATACGGCAAAGACAAAAACATTAATAAGCAATGAAACCAGCTGAGAAAATGACAAAACAACCAAGGCCATAATACTTACCATAACCCCTTTCAAAGCAAGTATAGAAAAGTCAGCAAGCATTTGCAGAGCTAATGCCAACACAATAGATGATGTATCTATTTTGCCAACAGATGGAATAAACCGGCGTAATACTTTTAAAGGGGGATGTGTTACTTTGACTAAAAACTGAGAAATCGGATTATAAAAATCCGCACGCGTCCACTGTAACAGAAAGCGTATTACAATGAATAAAATATACAGTGAAAATAGAGTATCAATTAAAAATACCACCGGATTCGTCATATAACTCGTTCCCATTATTTTTCTCCCAGTTCTTTTGATATTTCAATGGAACGGTCTCTGGCGGCATGTAATGCCTTAGAAACCAGTTGCGTAAACGATCCTTGTTCAAAAATTTTCAATGCTTGTTCGGTGGTGCCCCCAGGTGACGTAACCCGTTGCCTCAATTGGCCTGGGGTTTCATCGGCTTCCAATGCAATTTTAGCCGCACCCAAGGCTGTTTGCTGTATTAATAACCTGGCCGTATGTTCAGCAAGACCCAATTCCAGAGCTGCTTGTTCCATGGCTTCCATTAACAAAAAATAATAGGCCGGCCCACTGCCTGACACCGCAGTAACAGCATCTAACTCACTTTCATGATCAACCCATAAAGAAATACCGACCGAACGTAAAATCTTTTCAGCCAGATCTTTTTGTTCATCACTCACTTTATCACTGGCATAAAGAGCGGTTGCTCCGGTTCTCACAAGTGCAGGCGTATTAGGCATACAACGAACGATTGCGACCTCTTCCCCAAGCCACTCAGCCAAACTTTCTTGTGAAACACCTGCAGCAATAGATACAACCAGTAATTTTCGCTTCCGTATGCCATCGGCCACTTGCTCTGCTACTGCATGTAAAATCTGTGGTTTAACAGCCAAAACAACAACATCAACTTGATTGACAATATCATTATTATTAACAGAAACATTAATCTTTAGATTTGCGACTAAAGCATCCAGAATTTCTTGGTTGGTATCTGACACCCATAACTGGTCTGGCGAATGTCCACTGGCAATTAACCCATTAATCAAACTAGACGCCATATTGCCGCCACCGATAAAACCAATTTTTTTTGTATTCATTGAAAAGGTGAAAAAGTTTATATTACCTTTATTTTACTGTTTATTTAGATATTTGGTAACTTTTATACTTATCTCTACTCACTTTATGCTAACCTGAATTCAGAAATAAACTTGGAGCTACTGACTTTCCCTAAAAACCAATCCATAATCGTAACTATTCGCAGTCGTTTGTCATCCCGAGTGTAGCGAGGGATCCTAAAGCTTTCGAGTATTGATTAAGTTATTAAGATTTCTCCCGCTGCTCGAAATGACAGCTTCAACATTATTATTTATAAATTACACTAAACAGTTACTGATTAACAACAAATGATCAATACCCTTTATATTGAAGAAAGTATTCAGCAACACCCGCGCACACTACGTATATGTGAAAGATTCCCACAGGCTAGACAAGTCATATGTGAACGCTACGGCGAAGTTTTTAATCCTAAGGCCCAAAACTTTCGTTTACAAAAACAAGATCCGGCATTAATTCTGGCAGAAAAGTATAAAAACTTTGCTCTCCCTGCACCGTCTGGTTATGGCATAGGTGCGCAAAATAATTATTACTTTTCACATATGCTAAATTGCCTATACGATTGTCGATATTGCTTTTTACAAGGTATGTATCAATCAGCAAACTATGTTTTGTTTGTTAATTTTGAAGATTACCAGCAGGAGATCAGGCAAATTTGCCACAACTCAGAAGACGAACCTGTTCATTTCTTTTCCGGCTATGACTGTGACAGCCTTGCTTTAGAGCCTGTTACCGGCTTTGCTGAACATTTTTTACCCTTTTTTGCTGATATTCCTAATGCCTGGCTAGAATTAAGAACCAAAAGCACTCAAATCAGAAGTCTGCTAAACAACAACTCCTTTCCACAATGCATAGTAGCTTTCAGCTTATCTCCTGATGAAATTGCCCGTAAAGTGGAACACAAAGCACCTACTGTTATTCGTCGTCTTGATGCCATGTGCAAACTACAGGAACAAGGCTGGCAACTAGGGCTACGATTTGATCCATTAATCTATCAGACTGGTTATCAGCAACAATATAAAGATCTGTTCGATCAGGTATTTTCCAGACTATCCATTGAATCACTGCATTCCGTCAGCTTAGGCGTATTTCGATTGCCTGAAAAATATTTCAAAAAAATACACAAACTTTATCCTGAAGAAAAATTATTTGCCGGTCCGCTTGAGACCACTCAAAAAATGACTTCTTATAAAGCCGAATTAGAACAGGAAATGATGCAATACTGTAGCAAACTGTTGTTAAGCTATATCCCGCCGTCAAAATTCTTCCCATGCACCCTATAAAAAGAACGATCCTAGTCACAGGAGCCAGCTCGGGTATTGGCCGTGCTGTTGCAAAAAAGCTATTA
>JAJRUF010000086.1 GCA_024277935.1 Gammaproteobacteria bacterium | reverse complement strand
TTCATTATTCATGGCGTTTAATGCATCAACTACATGTTGTCTGGCTTTAAATTGGTAGTCAAATATATGTGTTACAACACCAAGTTTGTTAAGAATAAAGGTTTTTCTGCCGGGAAGTAAGCCAAATAATGTGGCAGAAACCCCATATAGAGAAACTACTTTTTTGTCTGTATCACTCAGGAGTGGAAAAGTTAGATTATAATGTTCAGCAAATTTTGCATGACTGGCAGTACTATCATTGCTAATGCCAATAACCAGGCAATCGAGGCGTTCGAAATCAGCTAAATTGTCTCTGAAACTACAAGCCTCAGCAATACATCCCGGGGTTTCATCCTTTGGATAGAAATAAATAACGATTGATTTTTTGCCTACATTATCGAATAAGGAAAACAAGTTTCCATGCTGATCGCTAAGGGTGAAATCAGGCGCCTTATCGCCAATTTTTAGCTGCATAGTTACTTAAAATCCATATTTTTTGTAATCACTGGTAAATTCATCAGGGGCAAAATAAGGGTTGATGACAAATTTTTTATAAGCATATTGCTCATAAAGACCTTCCGCATCCCACACCTTAATTAATAATGGCAGCATATGCTCCTTATCAATATATAGTTCCATCTTTTTAGCATAGCTCGAGGGGACAATAATTTCTTGTCCGGGTGCTACATCATCATAGTAGTCTACTTCTTCATTGAGTTGGAGAATGGCATATTCATTAATATTTAATTTCCGGGCGATAGAATTTAGGTCTTCCCCAAGTTGCACATGGTAAATAACTTGTTTGTAGTGCGGGTTGCTCATTTCAACTAAAAAAGTCGATCTTCCTTGCCATTCAGTTTCTCCATGATAAAAAATATGTTCGCTGGTATCAGTGCCTATCCTTGCCAGTTCACGATGCAGAATCCCTGCCATAAGATCAAAGCCACTATCGTATACCGTATGGTGTTGATCCTTTCGCATCAGGCTGCCATAGGGGTCCAGGCTAAGGTTTATCCAAGGAAAGGCGTTGGGGTTTATCAAGGCCCGGTTATTGTTTTTTCTCACTAAAATCTCAACCCCTTTCTTTGGGTACCGCTGATTTAAGTATAGCTGAAATGGTTGTCGTATTAGCTTTACAGCGGTAATTTGTTTTACCAGTTCACCATCAATTCTTTCCTCTTTGGTTATTTCGGCCGTAAAGCCCTGTAATTTATTGGCATGCTGAATCATCTCAATAATGATTCCTTTAGGAGATTGCGAATACCCACTTTGACCTGATAAAAGCAAAAATGATACTAGACCGATTGTACTCAGTTTCATAGGCACAAAAAAGCTGTTTTGCAACCTTGCAAAACAGCTTGTAAATTTACTGGATAGTAATTAATAATCTTAGTGAGGTAACCACTTTCTTAGGTAACCATAGGCAAAAGTGCCTGCCATAGCTGCTCCTACAAAGACAACAAAGACAGTATAACCGGCACCCATTAATACAAACATCATTCCTGAACAAACACCGGTAAGGGCCCAACCCATACCAAATATTATCCCGCCAATAATATACCTGGGCCAGGTATGATCTTTATCGTTAAACTTTTTCTCAATACCCTGAATGGTTTTTATTTTACCGGTCTTAAAAAGCCGGGTGATGATTAATCCAACCACAACACCTGACATGATAATACCATACATGTGAAATGATTCGAAGTGAAACATTTCAATTATTCTAAAGGTTGAAATTGCTTCCAGTTTCCACATACCGAAACCGAAGATGAATCCAACCACTATATATTTAAAAGCTCTCATAATTCTTTATGTTAAAATCCTATTCTTAAAATGTACGGTAAAATAAACCAGGTCATAATCAGTCCACCAACAAAGAACCCCATAACCGCTACTAACGATGGAAGCTGCAAATCTGCCAGTCCTGAAATAGCATGCCCGGATGTACATCCGCCTGCATACCGGGCCCCAAAGCCAATCAAGAAACCACCGAAGACGATGATTATTAATCCACGTAAAGAAAACAGTGATTTCCAGGAATAAATATCCCAAAACTCAGGTACATCCTGATGTACAATATCCCTACCGGGAACAAGTGGCACATTTCCGTAAGTTAAAATTTCATCACCTGCCATTTTATTCAAAGTCGTTACTGCTGCCTCGGATATATGGGCCTCATAATCAGTATCGAAATAATTGGCTGCCATATAGGCGCCAAAAACTGCCCCAAGGGCAACCATTAAATTCCAACCTTGCTTTTCCCAGTCGAAATTAAAGAAATCAGCATAATCACCGGCTCCGTCAGCGGCACACATGGTTCGTAAATTGGCAGATAAGCCAAACTCTTTACCAAAATACAATAAAAGAAAAATGGTTAAACCAATAACAGGGCCTCCCATCCACCAGGGCCAGGGCTGACTAATAAACTCCTGGGCTTGCACTACATATTCATACATAATTGAAAATTAATTTTAAAACTGCTAAAATTACTCTTTTAGGAGAATATAAAAATGATAAATCTCATAAAAAGTTAATGATTAAATTTTAATAGTGATAAAACCCTTTTTTAGGGCTTAAGTTTACACGATGATGGTACCATGAACTTGATTTCTTTTAGATGGTATGCTGGTACTTAGGGTGTTTTTACAATAGCTTACTCCTTAAATAATTCTTGCCAATGTTGTTGATTTTGTGATTTATATCATAGTTCTTTAAATTCTAACATGGCACATTTGTAGAAATATTAAACTATGGAAAAACAATTTGATCGTATTCCCGAGCACTTAAGACCAAAAAATGTTGGTACTGATACACTCTTTAAAAGCGGTATAATGGAGAAACTTACCCGTACACATATCTCCATTCCGGTGACTATGCACTTATTAATCATTTCATTCTTTGTGTATATCTCCTGGTTTGATGT
>JAJRUF010000085.1 GCA_024277935.1 Gammaproteobacteria bacterium | reverse complement strand
TTTTCATCATCAAAGAACTGAATAGCGAAGTCATCGTAGAATACGGACTGCGCCTCCTCGAAGGTTACGCCGTGCTTCCTTTTGTTTGATGCTGCTTTTGATGAATCCCATTCGAATTTAATCATAAATACATTGTATTTATATCTGGCTGAATGTCAAGTCTCTTGTTTTTGTGGCCCTAACGCTTTGCTCAGTGGCGTTTTATGCGACGCTTGTATTGTGGAAAAATGGAGCGTAGCGCAATGCACAATACAAACGGCGTATAAAACGTCCACTGGAGCTGATTGTTATGCTTGTTTTTGAATACATCTTGTGAACTCTAACTTAAATGACGTTTTAGATAGCTTCGTTTCCCACAGCCCCGGAGAAAATGGCCCTTTATTTATAAATTTAATAATTTTATTTTTAATGGTTTTATCTATATCTACTCCGAAATATATGTTTTTTATATCCATTTTTGAAAGAATATATGATATTCCATCATTAGTCGGTTGTTGGTCGGCTTCAGGGACTAAAAATGATCTATATTCCTTTTCATAATCCCAAGCTAGAGACTTTACTAAAGCGGGAATAAATCCTCTACCATCAGTAGGCCTTGGGTATTCGACTTCGGGATATACTTCGGAATAATCAACTTTGAAAGAATATAAAATAGGTAATCTTGTTGCATCAAATTCTACGCATATCCCTTTATGTGAATTTGCGTAGTGTGACCATAATAATAAATTTTCATGGCTAGTTGTATAACTACAAATTCTCAATTTTCCGTATGTAGATGTTATTGCATTAATAACTACATCTTTAATAAAAGAAGGTTTCTTCATCTTTTTAGTGATAAAGGATTTAGACCTTTTTTTATTAATCCCATGATCTATGGAAGCCTTTATAAGGTGTTTTTTAATATTTAATATTTTTTGTGAGTTAGTAGGCCAATTGAAATGTGGTTTACATTCAAAAGGATCATTAAATTGATTTGGAGTTGCATGATAAAGTTTCCCTTCGACAAATAAACTTTTCAGATATTCTAAATTATCAGAATAATATTTATATAGCGACTCTTCTCCATCTTTATCAGGGTGAGGATGCCGTTTATCAAAATCTTCAATTTCCTTTGTATTATCAATTGTCATCTATTTTTCTTTTTAAGCATAACGCCTTGCTAACCGGCCATTTTTACAAAGTGTAGCGAAGCGGAACGGCGTAAAAATGGTCGGGTTGAGCTACTTGTTGGGCAGCCGCCTGAGTTAATAGAATACTACTTTTTTATAAACAATGGCAGAACTAAAATCTATCGGCATTTACCGAGCTTTGCTATTAGACTAAAAAATAACGACAGCTATGGTCTAATGCTTTAGAACTGTCAACGCTCACAATCTGTTTTTATTAATGGCTGTGCTTCATGAGAACAGCGGAACGATTGCTTATAATGCTTTGTTGCTAATATGTCTCAACATTTATCAAACTTTGCTATTAGATAAAAAAATATCAGTGACTACGGTCAAGTGCCTTTGAATCTATCAGCGCAATTATAATTTTATTGTATCGAATCTATTTGAAGCCGAGCATGGAGCTTATTTTCTTATAACACAGAAAAATATTCTTTTACCTGCTGTGCTTTTTTACTATGCCCAACGCCGAGCTAACCGGCCATTTATACAGAGTGTAGCGAAGCGAAACGGCGTATAAATGGTCGGGTTGAGCTGATTGTTATGTGTTTTGTGCAAAAAAACCCTGCGTATCAGCGAGGAATTAGTCGGTTCCACTGTGTAAATTAGATTTTACGTTTAGCAATACCTACAAACCCTAACAAGCCCGAAGCAAACAGCCAAAGTGCTGAAGGAATTGGAACCGCTGATACAGCTGTTGATGTCAAACGTGTTCCATCTGTAATTTCGTACCACAATCCATCGGGTAAATTAGGAACAAAATGTAATTGTGTAGTGAACTCAACACTCTGGTCACCAAGTATAAGTTCATAGTTAAAATCAACCGTTCCTAAAAAGTCATTTGGGTATGATAGTGATATTCCTGTTAAGCCAACATCACTATTCTTTATTGTTTCTCCAGGATTAAGTAATGATAGTAAGCTTGAATTATCAACTACTGGCCCTGGTGACACATACCCAGCAACTTCTCCAGGTAATAGTGGTGCAAAAAAAGTTTCATTGAATGGTTGATTGTTGTTAAATGTTACATCGGAGCTATCAATTGAGCCTATGACTACAGCGGATTGAAGGTCGCCTAATGTTATTGTACTGTCTGTAGCTACTAAGAGCCCCCATGCTGACGTGCCGATACCCGGCCCTAGTGCATCTTGATTAAGATAAACATTATTTGGAGCTATAAAGTCGAAAGTTACTGCGTAGATATTTATTGGTAAGAATAAAGTGAGTGTTGCTAATATAGTTGTTTTCTTCATTTTGATTCCCTTTTTCCGTTATTAAGGTGGGTGATTTTACACATAACGTTTGAGTTAAGGGGCGCGGCGCGTCTTTTGCGCAGCGTCCAGCCCGCGTTTTTTTGCGGGTGAACTTAAACGATTTGTTATATTGCCGGTGCTCATTGTGATTGCCTTAATTTACAGTACCTACGCAGCCAATGTAAACCACCAGAAAAAAGGCAAAGGCACCGATGAAAGAATCTGCTGGCTTTGCCTGTGTTTGCCACCCGTTTAAGGCTTGCACCCGTATCAGCAAATACTGCTGAATTATGTCACCAGTTTAGATTGCAGCAGAGCAGGTGTGCCAGGCAACACTGCAAGTTAAAAGTTTTAACCGATCTTATTTGCCGCATTACAATATACTGTAATTATTCCACCATGCCTAATTAACCTGCTAATGGCGAAGATGAACAAAAAAGCAGCAGGCCCCGAATGTTGATATTTGCGCTACTGTTTACTGCGGTTGCAAACCAGCAATATTATTTTTGTTTTTAGCAATATAACGCCTTGCTAACCGGCCATTTATACAGAGTGCAGCGAAGCGAAACGGCGTATAAATGGTCGGGTTGAGCTACTTGTTAGATTTTTTTCTGTGCCACTCATAATAATTTTTACTACCAAGCCAGTTTTTGACTTTGTTACCGATAATACTAGGGATAGTCTGAATAAGTCCCGCTTTTCTTCAAAATATCACTTTTCTTAATAGTGTCAGGAAAAAGGTCGGTTAAACAAACGGAAATTTTTCCGTATTTTTATCATTATCATCTGAAATATGCCTT
>JAJRUF010000084.1 GCA_024277935.1 Gammaproteobacteria bacterium | reverse complement strand
AAGTATTTACTGACTGAGCTGCCTAAGCTGGGTAGGCATTATAAACCCGAGGCATTGGATCAATTTTTACCCTGGAACTTGGTTGAAAAAATTAAGCCTTTAAGGTAAGTGGGGGAGTTTGTCTAGGTGGGAAGAATTGACGCTTACGTATGGTGGGTTGTTAAAAATTTGCTAATTGGTGGTATTTATATGCTGATGGGGTTTGCATCGGGGATAATACAAAAAAATCAACTTACCTGGTAAAGACTAAAAAAGCGTGTGTGATTAACCAGTTTCTCTAAAGTAAAATGTTTGGTAGATGTGCAACTTATTGTGCTTCCAGTAGTTAATTTACAGGGCGATGGAAAAAGAACATAGTGAGTGTTTTCACTTTGAATGCTGATACATTCAGTTGATACAGAACTAGATGGTATAGCTTGTTGAATTGACACTACCCCAGGAATTTTTTCAATAAGTATATGTACTGTTTTTGAAGTATTAGTCACTTTTATTTGCCTAATAATGCCAAGTTCATTCCTTAGGTTTGGGTGGCAAAGTAGGACAATGCTGTCGATATTGCATTCGGTATAGTTTGTCTCAGCAATAATATATTTTTCATTATTAACTTGAAGGGTTTTTACTGGTTTTGCTTTGTTTAGCAGTTCTTGGTAGTTTGTTGAATAAGTAATTTGGGGGGCAACGTTTAGCTTGTCTTGTTTTGAGATATCTTTAATTGAATTGCCTGGTGTCACTTCGGTACTGAGTTGTTGAATTTTTTGTAAGGTACCTAATTTTGATAAGTATTCAGTAATATTATCAAACTCTCTGAATAACTGTGAGATAGTTGGAGCAGACGGGATTGGACTGTTTATAATTGATTGATAGCCCGATAAATGATCCAATAATTTGGAGAATGTAGGTTGATCAAAATTGCAAACAAAATTATTTGATTGCAGGCTAGTAAGTAATGCTTTGGTATCAATTTTAGTGTTTAACTGTTGGTACTGAAAGGTATTGTTAAACGTGCTGGGGCTGTCTGAACTATCAGTATCCCAATAAAATATATTATTAGCTGAGGAGTCAGTGTTATTTAAAATTAAGCTGTTCGCCAAACTATTAGAAATCAAAAATAGCTGTTTTACTTGGCTGGAAGAGTATTGATAGGGGGAGCAAAGACTAAAGAGTATATTACGTTTTACAACTGAATCTATTGTTAGTTGTTCCTTAAACTTGTTTATTTTATGAGTTATTGTTTTTTGGTTTGTATTTGTTGCTAGAGATAGCTTATAAATTCTTGCTATTTCTTTCCAAAAAGAAGAGGAGGGAAGTTCGTGAAAAATTGCACTTAGTCTCTGAGCATGCCCTATAAACTGTAAGGCTAAATAATTTGCCAAGTTTAGTTCATTTGTCGATAAGCTTTTTAGTTTACTTATATTGCAAAATGTTAACCCCGTATTTTTTAATAACTGAATGCAAAGTTTAATGACTTTAGCTGGGTATTTTTTTGATTGAGGATCGCCTGAAAAGCTTAACTCAATTATGTCGCAGGTATGAAGTATTGTCGGTGTTAATTGTATAACAGCCATCAGTAAGTCGTTTGTATTTGACTCGTATGCCCGTAGCTGTTTAGCTACATTATTTAATTCAATAGCTGTTTTTGCACTATTGAATGGTGTTAATAAATTTAGCCATATAGTGATCTCTTCAGGCAGGAGCTTGAATGGAAGTTTAGTATTTGTCATCTGGATACATTATTTTTCTGCTAAATTATGGGTTACTCTAAGTGTAACGGGTTTTAATATTTTTTTAAGCAATGACTATTTTATTAGTTGCACCAGCTTGCTCTGCTACTAATTTAGGGACTAAGTAACCCGGTAATATGGCTTTTATTTGATTCATTAATTCTATACTATCATGGTGGCTCACTTCAAAGTGTGCGGTGCCAGTCGCTTTGTCGAGCAAGTGTAAATAATAAGGCATAACTTGAAAAGTAAAAAGTTTTTCATGTAATGCACAAAGTTGCTCTGCTGTATCATTGATGCCTTTTAGTAAAACAGCTTGGTTGAGTAGCGTAATATGGGCACTTTTTAAACGGCGGCAAGCAATTTTTACTTTACTATTTAATTCATTTACATGGTTGGAATGAACTACTAATATTAAATCTTTTTCTATATTTGCTAACTTAGCACATAATTCATCTGTGATTCTATGGGGTAAAACAATGGGGATTCGGCTATGAATTCTAATTCTTTTAATATGAGGAATGGATTCTATTTTTTTTATTAAGTCTAGCAGTTTTTGATCGCTAAGTAATAAAGGGTCACCACCACTTAAAATAACTTCTGAAATATCTTGATGTGAGGCAATATAATCAATGGCTTTTTGATGTTTTGTTGTTGTGAGTTGATAGTCGTTATAAGGAAAATTTCTACGGAAGCAATATCGACAATTAATCGCACAACTACCGGTAGTAATAAGAAGAACTCGGCCAAAGTATTTATGAATAACACTCGACTCAGTCATTGATGCTAAGTCTCCAACGGGGTCAGAAGTAAAACCGGGGGTATTCAGAGATTCTTTTTTTGTGGGTAAAATTTGTTTGAGTAAAGGGTCGTTTAAATCGCCCTTTCTCATTCTATCAACAAACTCGCGAGGAACACGAACAGGAAACACAGGGGAGTGCTCTATAAACTTTGCTGTCTCCAGTGTGATATTTAAATATTCACAAATTTCAGCAATATTATTAAATCCTTCAGCAAGTTCCTGTTGCCATGACTGTGTTATTTGTAGCAAGTTTTTTCCTCTAGAGTGACGGTCTTGTTTCTATCGTTGCTTAGCTCTATTATAATAGCTATAAATTACTTTTTGTTTACTTGAGGAAAAAATGGCTAGATATAGTACGAATGAATTTAAAGCAGGTCTTAAAATTATGTTAGATCAAGACCCTTGTGCAATCATTGAGAATGAGTTTATCAAGCCAGGAAAAGGCCAAGCTTTCAATAGAGTAAAAATTAGAAATTTAAAAAACGGACGGGTAATAGAACGCACTTTTAAATCTGGAGAATCAGTGGAAGGTGCCGATGTTATGGATATTGAAGTACAATATTTATACAATGATGGCGAGTTTTGGCACTTTATGGTGCCCGATACTTTTGAGCAATATCAAGCAGACAGTACTGCGGTAGAAGAGGTTGTTAAGTGGTTAAAAGAACAGGATATGTGTACCATGACCTTATGGAATGATTCGCCTTTATCTGTTACCCCTCCTAATTTTGTCGAGTTAGCAGTTGCAGAAACTGACCCAGGGTTAAAAGGAGATACGTCAGGAGGTGGTGGAAAACCAGCAACAATGGAATCGGGTGCGGTCGTTAGAGTGCCATTGTTTGTTCAAATAGGTGAGATGATTCGGATTGATACTCGCACCGGAGAGTATGTTTCTCGAGTAAAAGAATAGTGCCTGAAACCTGGAAACCAGTAGCTGATCTAACAACATTGCGTCTGAGGGCGCAAATGTTGGCAACCATAAGAACTTTTTTTGCACAAAAAGAAGTGCTTGAGGTGGAAACACCATTGCTCTGCTCTGCAACGGGAACTGATCCACAGTTAGATTTTTTTGCCAGCTTTTATCGTTGTAAGCCGAAAAATAAAGAAATGTTTTTGCAAACTTCACCAGAATTTGCAATGAAAAGATTGCTAGCAGCTGGAAGTGGTTCTATTTTTCAAATTTGTAAAGCCTTTAGAAATGCTGAAACAGGGCGTTTTCATAATCCTGAGTTTTCCATTCTTGAGTGGTACCGAGTGGGTTTTAGTTTAGACCAGCTTATGGATGAGGTGGCTGAACTGCTTATTAAAGTAAATAGGCAAGCGATACCGAATGTTCAGAAAATCAGTTATAAGGATATTTTTGAACAAGTTACAGGGTTAAACCCCTTGGTTTTTTGTCAGCAAAGTTATACTGAGTATGCGCTAAAAAATGGAATAAAGGATGCGGTGTCACTTTGTGAGACTGACCATTCTATGTGGCTGGATTTTATTTTTAGTTATAAAGTTCAACCTAGCCTGACAGGCCAAATGCTTTGTATGGTTTATGGTTATCCCGCTATTCAATCATCTTTGGCAAGAATAAATCAGCAAAATTCACTGGTGTCAGATAGGTTTGAGGTGTTTATCAAAGGCGTTGAAATTGGCAATGGCTTTTTTGAATTATCAGATGCGGTTGAGCAGGAACAACGCTTTGATCTAGAAAATAAAGCAAGAAAGGCTAAAGGCTTAGCGGTTATTAAAAAAGATGAAAAATTTCTTGCTGCTTTACGAGCAGGCTTACCTGAGTGTAGTGGTATTGCTTTAGGTTTGGATCGCTTACTAATGAGCGTGGCTGACTTCGACTCACTAGATGATGTAATCGCCTTCCCTTTTGATAGAGCATGATATAATTCAGCTATTTTTAATGTGATTAGTAGATTGGTAACCTTGTGACAAAAAAAGTAATTCACTTCTTGTTATTGACAGCTCTATTGGCTTTCCAATCGGCGAAAGCAGAGGAACAGTTTTTAGTTGAAAACATTAAAGTCAATGGCTTGCAAAGAATTTCAGCAGGAACGGTTTATAATTATCTTCCTATTAATGTAGGTGAAACATTTATATTGGCTAAGGCTGGAGCTGCGATTAGAGCTTTATTTAAAACGGGTTTTTTTAAGGATATTTCACTGGAAAAAGAAGGTTCAACACTGGTTGTTAGTGTTGTTGAACGTCCTTCAATTGCAAAAATAATTTTTGATGGTAATAAAGATTTAAGTTCAGACGATTTGACCAAAGCACTTAAAAAAATTGGTTTGGCAGAAGGTAAAGTCTTTAACCGTCAAATACTGGATAAGGTTGAACAAGAGTTAAGAAGGCAATATTTTAGCCATGGAAAATATGGCCTGAAGATTGATACTACGGTGGCAAAACTAACCCGTAACAGGGTCGGGATTAATATTGATATCTCAGAAGGTCGTGTTGCAACCATTAAACAAATTAATATTGTTGGAAATAAGGTTTTTGAAAATAAAGATTTACTTAAAGACTTTGAACTAGCTACTTCAAACTGGTTATCTTTTTATACTAAAGATGATCAATATTCAAAACAAAAGTTATCTGCTGATTTAGAGAGGTTGCGCTCGTATTATTTAGATAGGGGGTATATTAATTTCACCATTGACTCTACTCAAGTTGCAATCACACCCGATAAAAAAGAAATTTATGTCACCATTAATGTTAATGAAGGTGATTTGTTTACCCTTAATAAAGTAAAAGTATCAGGTAATTTAGTGGTTGAACCTGATGAAATTATTAATTTAGTACAGGTCGGACCGGGTGAAGTGTTTTCACGGAAAGCTGCTTCTGCTACATCAAAAGCAATTTCTGACCGCTTAGGTGAAGAAGGTTATGTATTTGCCAATGTTAATATGGCACCTAAGATAAATAATGACAATAAAACAGTCGAAATGACTTTTTTTGTAGATCCAGGTAAACGGGTGTATGTTAACCGGATCAACATGAGCGGTAATACTAAAACACGCGATGAGGTGTTAAGGCGAGAGTTAAGACAAATGGAGTCTAGCTGGGCTTCGACTAAAAAAATTGAAAGATCTAAAGTAAGGTTGCAGCGTTTAGGTTATTTTGAAGAGGTGAATGTCGAAACGCCACCTGTTGTAGGGACAGCTGACCAAATAGATGTGAATTATTCGGTTGTAGAAAAATCATCAGGAAATTTGTCGGCTGGGGTTGGTTTTTCACAAACCCAAGGTATTATTTTTAATGCTAATGTTTCTCAAGATAATGTGTTTGGTTCAGGTAAGCGAGTGAACTTGGCTTTCAATAATAGTAGTGTATCAACACGCTATAGTTTTGGTTATTTTGACCCTTATTTTACTTTGGATGGTGTTAGTTTAGGTTATGATTTGGGCTATAGCGCACGAGATGCAAGTCAAGCAAATATTTCAAATTACTCTACCGATGTAATGAACAGTAGTTTTAATTTCGGACTACCCCTTAATGAAAATGACCGTTTACGATTTAACCTTGACCTTAAGCATACTACGTTAAAGTCTTCTGATTTTTCATCACAGGAAATTTTAGATTTTGTGAAAGCAGAAGGGAATAAATATATAACTTTTGCCACTTCTATTGGCTGGAGTCATGACACTTTAAATAGAGCCGTTTTCCCTAGTGACGGGATGCAGCAAAGGTTATCTGCATTCGCAACGGTACCAGGTAGTGATTTAACTTATTATAAAGTGAGTTATAAACAACAAATCTACTTTCCTCTAGCCAAAGACTTAACTTTTAGGTTATTGGGAGAAGCTGCCTATGGTGATGGTTATGGAAACACCAAAAACCTGCCATTTTTTGAACATTTTTTTGCAGGTGGGGTAAAGTCTGTTCGGGGTTATGATGATAATACGTTGGGCCCCAGAGATTCAAGAAATGATCCCTTTGGTGGTTCAACTAAAATAATAGCTAAGGCAGAATTGTTTTTTCCTATTCCTTTTGCAGAGGATGTTAAATCAATAAGAGTAGGGACTTTTATGGATGGCGGCACTGTGAGTAACGGGTTTAATCTTGGTGACCTGAGATATTCAGCTGGTCTTTCAGGCGAATGGCTTTCTCCTTTTGGAGCATTATCTGTTAGTTTTGCCATCCCTTTAAATGCGGGGGCAAATGATAGAGAAAAAAGTTTTCAGTTTTCATTTGGCTCAGGCTTCTAATTGTTTTTTTACTGCTGAACTATTAGCTATTTGATTTGTCATTAAATTAACCTATAATTTACCAACTATAGACCTGTATATAAGTTGTATTCACAGCGGTTAGAACTTTCTTATACCGTTATCATATTGTTAAAGATGGAATTATCAATGAAAA
Source organism: Gammaproteobacteria bacterium (assembly GCA_024277935.1). GTDB lineage: Bacteria > Pseudomonadota > Gammaproteobacteria > Methylococcales > Methylomonadaceae > QPIN01. The sequence continues at coordinate 8,702 of JAJRUF010000084.1, read as the reverse complement.
ATAGAATTTCTTTATTTGTAATACTTTTGTTTGTCGCTAATGTCAGTTATGCAGAGCTAAAAGTAGGCGTAGTCAACGTTGCTAAAGTGCTTCAAGGTTCTCCCCAAGCTAAAAAAGCGCAAAAGCGAATGGAGCAAGAATTTTCACCTAGAAAAAAACATTTAGAGGCGCGTGTAAAAGAGATTATAAAGCTTGAAGAAAAGTTAACCAGAGATGGTTCGGTGATGGGCGAATCTGAACGACGTAAACTTGAAAAAGATATTTTTGATAAGAAAAGAGAAGCAAAACGTTCTCAACAAGAGTTTAAAGAAGATGTCAGTATGTGGAATAACGAAGAAATGGGTAAAATCCAGCGGGGTGTGCTTGATGCGATTAAGGCACTTGCAAAAGATGAGTCTTTTGACTTAGTGTTAATGGATGGTGTACAAAATGGTGTGGTTTATTACACTAATAAAATAGATGTGACTGACAAAGTTCAGGCAAAATTAGTTGCTTTATCTGATTAATAATTACAAGGTAAATAAATGTCTGGTCAGTTAGATATATTAAAAATTCAACAGTTACTACCTCATAGATACCCTTTTTTATTGGTAGATAAGGTGCTCGAATGTGAGCCTAAAGAGCGCCTGTTAGCCTGCAAAAATGTCACCTTTAATGAACCTTTTTTTCAAGGACATTTCCCTGGTAATCCTATTTTCCCAGGTGTCTTAATGCTTGAAGCTTTAGCCCAGGCTACTGCTTTATTAACATCTCAATCAGATGATCAATATGGGCCAGGGTCAATTTATTATTTAGCCGGCATTGATAAAGCACGTTTTAAAAAGACTGTAGGGCCGGGTGATCAGTTGATGTTAGAAGCAAAGGTGGTTAAAACCAGACGTAATATTTGGACATTTGATTGTCGTGCAGAAGTTGATGGTGAATTAGCGACTAGTGCAACTATTATGTGCGCGGCAGTGGCAGGTTAACTTGATAGATTCAAAAGCAGTTGTTGATATTAATGCTGAGATAGCTGATGATGTAAGGATTGGTCCTTTCTCTATTATTGGGGCAGAAGTTAAAATTGATTCTGGAACAGTGGTGGGGCCTCATGTTGTTATTAATGGCAATACGACGATAGGCAAAGACAATCAAATTTATCAGTTTTCTTCGGTAGGAGAATGCCCACAAGATAAAAAATATGCCGATGAAGAAACAAAATTAGAAATTGGCGATAGAAATGTTATTCGTGAATTTACCAGTATCCATAGAGGCACATTACAAGACCATGGCTTAACCTTAATTGGTAGTGATAATTTATTGATGGCCTACACCCATGTGGCGCATGACTGTATTATTGGTGATCATGTTATTATGGCAAATGGTGCATCAATAGCAGGCCATGTACACATGGGGGATAACGCTATTCTTGGTGGGTTTACCTTAGTTCATCAATTCACTCAAATTGGTGCTTATAGCTTTTCAGCGATGGGAAGTGCTATTACCAAAGATATTCCTCCTTTTGTTATGGTCGGTGGTCGGCCTACATCTCCACATGGTATTAATTCTGTGGGTATGGAGCGTAATGGAATATCCCCCGAAGTCGTTAGGCAGATAAGAAAAGCTTATAAAATTTTATACAAAAACAATTTACGTTTAGATGCTGCAATAGAAGAAATGGAAGACTTGGCAGGTGAAAGTAAAGAGCTTTCTGATATGGTCAGTTTTCTGCGTAATGTTACGCGAGGTATCTTGCGATAAATGCAAGTAATAGCAGGAATTGATGAAGTAGGCCGAGGCTGTATTGTAGGTGCTGTGTTTGCAGCTATTGTTATTTTAGATCCTAATAAAGCTATTTTAGGGTTGACGGATTCTAAAAAATTATCAGAGAACAAAAGAAAACTACTGGCTACAGAGATTAAAACAAATGCCCTGGCATGGGCTATTGGTCGTGCTGAAGCCAGTGAAATTGATAAAATAAATATTTTGCAAGCCTCTTTACTGGCAATGAGCCGTGCTTATTATCAGCTTAATATATCACCCGACTGGGTTCAGGTTGATGGTACCTTTTTTCCCGATATTCCCTGTGAAGGGGAAACAATTGTGAAAGGTGATTTGACAATTGCAGAAATTTCAGCCGCCTCTATTTTAGCTAAAGTTGCCAGAGATGATGAAATGAATACTTTAGATATCTTATATCCAGGCTATAATTTTTCAAAGCATAAAGGTTACCCTACTCAATTACACTTAGAAAAATTACAAATCCTTGGTGTGACCGAACAGCATCGAAAGTCTTTTGCACCGGTTAAAAAACAGTTAGCTATTTATTAAGTAGTCGAGCTAAATTACTTTACATGACTATTTACAATCTACAGCTCATTAATATTAAGTTAAGAAAGAAAGAAAGAAATAAATTTTTTGTAGGAGCGGCTTTAGACATCTTTCAGTTTACACTTTTGTATTGATATTTCTGTAGGATGTGCCGACGTTAGGAGGCGCATCAAATGAAGTTTAGCTGATGCGCTTCGTTCCTCAGCACACCCTACAATGATGAGCTTATTTTCTCACACTAAAAAGTGTAAGCTACTTTAGGGTTAAAATGAAAGATGCTCGGCTTTAGCCGCAATGTGTTAATTTTTAATATTATTTATGAAACCAGAGTTTGTCCATTTACGCGTTCATTCTGAATTTTCTTTAGTAGATGGCATTGTCAAAATCAAACCCTTAATTAAGCGGTTGACTGATTTTAATATGCCGGCTATGGCTATTACAGAACAATCCAACCTTTTTTCTCTGGTTAAATTCTATAGAGCATCACAAGCTCAAGGCATCAAAGCCATTTTTGGTGCAGACGTTTTTATTTTCAACCCTGAAGAACCTACCATGCCCTCTCGGTTAACCTTATTAGCCAGCACTCAACAAGGGTATGTCACATTAACAGAACTCATTTCTATAGCCTATCAAAAAGGTCAGCACCTTGATGTCCCGATGATAAAGAGAGAATGGCTGGAACAAAATCATCAAGGCTTAATTGCTTTATCGGGTGCTATGGAAGGTGATATTGGCAAAGCATTAGTCGCAGAAAAGTATGAGGAAGCTGAAAAGTGGGCTAATTATTGGGCCTCAATGTTTGAAAATAGCTTTTACCTTGAAATACAAAGAGTGGGGAAAACCGCTGAAGAAAGCTATATTAAAGTAGCAGTAGACCTTGCTTTAAAACTTGATTTGCCAGTTGTTGCCACTAATTATGTTTGTTTTCTTGATAAATCTAATTTTGATTCACATGAAGTCAGGGTGTGTATCAATCAGGGGCGTGTTCTGGGGGATTCTCGGCGGCCAAAAGACTATACCCCCATGCAATATCTTCGAAGTTCTGAAGAAATGATTGAATTATTTTCAGATATTCCCGAAGCAATAGAAAATACTGTAGAAATAGCAAAACGATGTAATGTTGAGTTAACACTGGGTAAAAACTATTTGCCTGACTATCCTGTGCCGGAAGGGATGTCATTAGATGATTTTTTTGTTGCAGAATCCCGCAAAGGCTTGGAGGAAAGATTGCAACAATACCCTGTGTTTGGTAATGGTTCAGCCGAGGAAAATCGGCAAGTTTATTTCGACCGCTTGCAGTTCGAGTTAGATGTGATTATTCAAATGGGTTTCCCTGGCTACTTTATGATTGTCGCTGATTTTATTATTTGGGCTAAACAAAATGCAATACCCGTAGGGCCTGGCAGGGGATCGGGTGCAGGGTCACTGGTTGCTTATTCACTTAAAATTACAGATTTAGATCCTATTGAATTTGATTTATTATTTGAGCGATTTTTAAACCCAGAGCGAGTTTCCATGCCTGATTTTGATATTGACTTTTGTATGGATAGGCGTGATGAAGTCATTGATTATGTTGCTAGACATTATGGAAGAGACAAAGTCTCTCAGATTATTACTTATGGTTCGATGGCCGCTAAAGCAGTGATACGTGATGTAGGACGAGTGATGGCCTTTTCCTATGGTTTTGTGGATGGCTTGTCAAAGTTAGTCCCTTTTGAAATAGGAATGACTTTGCCTAAGGCACTAGAAGAGAGCGCGGAGTTAAAAGATCGTTATGACAATGAAGAAGATGTAAAAACCTTAATTAATATGGCTATGTCACTTGAAGGTACATCACGAAATGCAGGGAAGCATGCTGGAGGGGTGGTTATTTCACCGACTAAATTAACAGACTTTTCCGCACTGTATTGTGATCAGGAAGGTAATAATTTAGTGACTCAGTTTGATAAAGATGATGTAGAAGCAGTGGGTTTAGTCAAGTTTGATTTTCTTGGACTGCGTACACTGACTATTATTGATTGGGCATTACAAACTATTAATGCTAAGAAAAAACGACTGGGTGAGCCAGAAGTCGACATTAGTCAAATCCCGAGAAATGACCAGACCACTTACGATGAAATATTCTTAAAATGTCAGACGACAGCGGTATTTCAATTAGAATCACGGGGCATGAAAGAGCTGATTCGTAAACTAAAGCCTGATTGTTTTGACGATATTATTGCTTTGGTGGCTCTATTTAGACCGGGGCCATTAGAATCAGGTATGGTTGATGACTATATTAATGTGAAACATGGTGCCAAAGCAGAATATGCCCATGATTTATTAATCCCCATTTTAAGCCCTACCAATGGTGTTATTTTGTATCAAGAACAGGTGATGCAAATTGCGCGAGAGTTAGCGGGTTACTCGCTAGGTGAGGCAGATATGCTTCGTCGAGCAATGGGTAAGAAAAAGCCAGAGGAAATGGCAAAACAAAGAGCTATTTTTACCGAAGGCTCAATCAATAATAATATTGATGAATCAATAGCAACTTACGTTTTTGATTTAATGGAAAAATTTGCTGGCTATGGGTTTAATAAATCACATTCAGCGGCTTATGCTTTAGTTGCCTACCAAACTGCATGGCTTAAAAGGCATTATCCAGGGGCTTTTATGGCTGCGGTTATGTCGGCAGATATGGATAACACCGACAAAGTTGTTACCCTTGTTGAAGAGTGTCATGAGATGGGACTAACACTTCTTCCGCCTGATATTAATCTATCTCAATATCATTTTACTGAAAATATTCAAGGCGATATTGTCTATGGTATTGGTGCCATAAAAGGGGTTGGGGAATCTGCTATTGAAGATTTAATAGCAGAAAGAACCGAAAACGGCCCTTTTTTAGGGCTTTATGACTTATGTAAACGGGTTCAGTTAAGAAAGGTTAACCGTCGGGCTATTGAGGCACTGATAAGAGGAGGTGCTTTTGACAGCATAAATGATAATAGAGCGTCTCATTTGGCAGAGTTAACAACTGCGTTGAAAGTCGCTGAACAACATGGAAAAATGAGTCAAACCGGTCAAAATGATATGTTTGGCTTAGCTGTTCAGGTTGATAAGGGGGATGATTTAGAAGCGTACTCCACCAATGTTGAGCCTTGGACGGAAAAAGAAAAATTAGATGCCGAGAAAATAACCTTAGGGCTTTATTTAACGGGCCACCCCATTGACAGGTATGAAGCAGAACTAAAACATATTAGACAGGCTAGCATTGGAATGCTGATTGCAGATGCTGAACGTTCTAAATCTAAAATGGAAGGTAGGGTTGCAGGCTTAGTTGTTGAAATGAGAACCAGGCAAACCAAAAAAGGCACGATGATGGGTTTTGCCACCTTTGATGATAAAACAGGCAGGCTTGAAGTTGCAGCGTTTAGTAAAACTTATGAAGCTTATCGCGATATTCTATCTAAAGATGCCTTATTGGTTGCAGAAGGCCCTTTAAGTATTGATGACTTTTCAGGTGGGCTAAGGATGACCGCTGATAAATTATATACATTTGAACAAGCCAGAGAGTTATTTGCTCGAGTTATTGTGCTTTGTTGGGATAGGCGTGAGAGTGAGTTGGAAACAAAATACTTTGTTGATACATTAAAACAAATAATACAACCTTTTGCAGGCGGCAGTTGTCCAATACAGGTTCAGTTTTCTAATACAGCAAAAGCTGTTATTCAGCTAGGGGATGATTGGCGAGTACACCCCACTGATGAGCTAATTTTAAGACTTAATCAATTTATTTCTGCAGACAATATTGAGGTTAGGTATCGTTAATACAAAGTAAAATTAAGTGGCAAAAGTTTTTAAAGTTTCATTAATTTTATCTTTAGCATCATGCAGAATACTTAATGAATTTTCAGGTGAAAGGGTAATGGATTTTAATTTACTGGCTGCTGGTATTGAAGTGATTGCGGGTAAATTCGGTATTTTTTGACCAATTTTACTATGTAGTCTGGATAAAATAACAATATCAGTATAATTAATCTTATCTTCATTATGGTAGTACCAGTCTTCTGATTGTAAAGGGATGTTAATAAATTCCTCTGCAAAGCCCCAGTTTTTCAGGATAGTTGTACCGACCACCCCTTTAATAACAGGAATAGCTTGTATAATCTCCTTTTCATTATAATAGTCAGCCGGTAACTTTGTTATAAAATTTAGAAAGGGAATAATACCTATATCTGCAACCAGCCCAGCTAATAAAGCCTCTTCTGGGTTCATTTGTTTATCAGTTGATGCAAGTATAAAGCATAGGCTGGAAAGATAAATACTTCTTTTCCATTGCTGATCCAAGTGTTTTTTAATCAAGGGTGACTTGCTGGAAAAAATATTTTTTATGCTCAAACTAACCACTAAACTGCGAGTTGCATTTAAGCCTATTCTTTTTACGGCTTCAAAGCAACTTTTAGCTGGGGTGTTGCAGATATAAAGAGGACAGTTAGCAACTTCAATTAATTTTGCCGAAATAACAGGGTCAAGCTGAATGATTTTAACCGCTTCATCAATACCTATTTCATTTTGCATTGCTTTTCTTAGTTGAATGGCAATACTGGGTAAAGAAGGTACTTCAAGCTCATCATCCATAAATTGTTGGGCAAAAGTTTGTAGTAAACGATTATCTTTTAAATTATCAGGAATGAGCAGTTTAGCGGAGTTTCTTTTTTCTGAGCCAATAGTCATGACCTTGTGAGAAACACGTAATATATTAACCTCAGTTTTTGCGGTGGCTGTTGTCGTATATTTTAAACCGCTTGAAAGAGGAAAATTAGCTTTTATTTCAGAGTCACTAATATCAAAATTTTTTCCACTCTCATCTTCTAAAGAGACCGTCCCCTTTAAAAGAAAGGTAACTATTTTGGAGGGCTCATTTAGTTTAAAAACCACCTGACCTTTAGGTAAAACTTCAGCCTTATGTTTTAAGGCAAAAGATTCAAGTTTATCATTACTTAAGTTTCTTATAGGAATTAATCTTTTTAAAACGTCTAAAGTTAATTTTTTATTTAAGACAGTAGTATTTGTTGTTTTCTCTTTAAAGAATGAACTCAATAAAGCCATAAATGTACCTTGATAAAATAAAGCTTAGGAAGTGGAAATTAATAATATACAAAATATAGGATGAGGTTTTAGTTTCGGGTATTATTGAATTCCCATTACTTAATTATATAAGATTTATAACTAAGTATAACAGACTTGATAAGCTATATTTTATCATTTATGACGGGGAATAGTAGGGAATATTGATATACTGGCTCTCCTAAGTAAAAAGCCTATAAATTAGGGTTGAGACTGTTTCTAACAGGTCTGATTCTAAGGGGGCGGCCTGTTGAGTATAGATAGAAGAGTCTAACAGAGGGCGCGCGTTTTTTTTTGGTTTTACCTTTAGCTTTTCTTTCGCGCTAAGTAATTGCCCTCCCGCTTTTTTCCATTCCATTAAATGAGTGATTTCTCCACTATCAAGCCAAATTCCGTGTTTTAGGCACTGGTCAACAATTACCCCGCTACGATGACCAAAATTAAGCCTTTTCATATAGTCACTGCAAACTGGACATTTAATATATTTAACTTTCTGAAGTGATGCAAAGCGGTCTTTGTTTATATTTTTTATCAGCGACAAGTTAATATCAGATACATTAGATACTGAATTTTCAAGTAGGGTATCAATTTCACCTAAATCAAAAAACAAACCAAAACAGCTTTTACAGCGTTCTATAAAAAAAGGACCATTAATATCTAATTTTATGGTTTGTAAATGAGTTTCACAATGAGGGCAAATACGCTCAGAATGTTTAGTTTGAATGCTATATTTATGCTTGGTATGTAAGTCAACATCATTACGCACATTACAATAAATGCAGCGATTAGTATTTGCAGGTAAAGGGGCTGAACAACTTTCACATCTAGCCATTTTATATTAGGTCCAAAATATCTTGTTTTTTAGCTTGGTACTCTTGCTCAGTAATGAGCTCAGCTTCAAACATGCTTTTTAATTGTTTTAATTTGGTCATGGCATCATTGGGTGAAGTTTGGGACGCTGTGTTACTTTGTTGAGTTATAGTTTGGGCCATACTTTGTCCCAAACCTATACCAGCACCCATTCCCATACCTATTCCAGCCCCACCCCCTTCATTTCTAGCGGCCTCACGAAGGGCTTCTAATTGTTGTACCTTGGTGTAATCGAGGCCAACAGCTTGTGCAGCAAGGGCTTCAGCAGTTAAATCAGCAATTCGATTGATGCGTTTTAAAGTTTCTTCATCAAAGTCAGTCCCTTCAACTCTAAAGTCGGTAATATCAAACCCGAGTTTACGAAAGGCGATAGATAGCTTAATCGATATACCTTGTGCAATTTCTTCTCGGTT
>JAJRUF010000083.1 GCA_024277935.1 Gammaproteobacteria bacterium | reverse complement strand
GTCTTAATTTATACCACTTTTCTGGATTAAATGCTCTATGATTTCAGTTGTTTGAAAGATATTTCTTAATCTATAGGTATATTAGGAATTCTGATCAGGAGCAAAAAGGCAAGCAAGATGGGGGGCTTTCTTTCTTCAGACTCCCTTACTATTCTGGAAACCAATGTCGGGTACGATTACAAAAAGAGCAGACTGATAACATCACAGGCACTTCAACCAGTACGCCCACTACAGTTGCCAGTGCTGCTCCTGATTCTGGACCATACAAAGCAATCGCAGTTGCCACTGCCAGTTCAAAAAAATTACTGGCACCAATTAATGCGCCAGGAGCAGCAACATTAAAAGGCACTTTAAACACTTTCATCAATCCGTAAGCCAGTGATGAATTGAAATAAACCTGGATTAAAATAGGAATAGCTATCAATATGACATGAGAAAGTTTTCCGGTGATATTATCGGCCTGAAAAGCAAAAATAAAAATTAGAGTTGTCAACAGTGCGAGCATTGTAATTGGATGAAAAAAGACAATAAAACGATTTTCAAACCAATCCAGCCCTTTTACTTTAATCAATATCACCCGACTTAAACTGCCTAAAGTCAGTGGAATAACAATAAATGCGATAACACTATAAAACAACACATCGTAAGGTACAGTCAGATCACTGGCACCGGTAATCAAAAAAGCCACAATCGGTGCAAACAAAACTAGCATAATTAGGTCATTAACTGATACCTGCACTAATGTATAAGCAGGATCACCATCAGTCAAATAAGACCAGACAAAGACCATTGCAGTGCAAGGTGCCGCCGCCAGAATAATACACCCAGCAATATATTGATCGGCCAACTCTTCACCGATAAAGGGCAACCATAAATGTTTAAAAAACACCCAGCCAATCAATGCCATGGAAAAGGGTTTGACCAGCCAGTTAACAAAGAGAGTAATCAGAATACCGCGTGGCCTTTTACGTACATCAAGGATGCTACTAAAATCAATTTTCAGCATCATGGGGTAGATCATCAGCCAAATCAGTAGCGCAATTGGTAAATTAATATGACTATCCTGGCCAAACTCCATTTTACGCAAGGTATCAGTCAGTTCCGGTAACTGTTTACCCAGAAAAATACCTATTCCCATACATAAAGCCACCCAAATGGATAAATAGCGCTCAAAGAAGCCTAAACGTTTGGGCACATCTTGGTGAGTATTTACTGTTTTAGAAAGTTCTAAAGTCATAAGCTAACGCCTAACTTAGTTTACCAATTTCATTGAGTCTATCTGCTAGCTCCTGATTTGATAACGCATGCAAATCAAGCTCTAACAAGCCCTTAACACGCCGTGTTAAAGTTGCAAATGTTTGCTCAAACGCAGCAATTTTTTCTGTATCTGTCCCTTTAACATGCCCTGGATCTGATACCCCCCAATGCGCCCTAACAGCTTTCGTTAAATAAGCGGGACAGATTTCTCCAGCTGCGTTATCACACACTGTAATCACAATATCCATCACAATATTTTCAAAATCTTCCCAAGACTGACTTTGATACCCTTCAGTAGGTAAATTATGTCGCTTCAGAGTCGCTAAAGCACCTTCGTTGATGCGCCCTATAGGATGACTACCAGCTGAATAAGCTTTTATGCGTCTTTTTCCAAAATAATTTAACAGGGCCTCTGTCATCACACTGCGACAAGAATTGCCCGTGCAAACAACCAGAATGTTAACAATTTTATGACTCATTATTCGATCTCCAAGTTTAAAATTATCCTAACCATTTTAATTTAATAAATTAAGTTTTCGTTGGTTTTGTAGAGCGGACTATAGTCCGCTCTACAACTTATAGTTTGAAATAAGCTGGTAAATATTTTTGGAAGTGAGGCTTTAGCCTCGTCTAAATCATGCGAGGCTAAAGCTTCACTTCCAAATATTAGAATAAATATAGTTACCTACTTACTCGCAGGGAAGTGGGCATAAGGAATACTACATTTATATGTGGATACAAAAATTGACAGCCTCCTAGCCACAACATGATGATTTTTTGTTTCTTTTATCTCTGCTGGACGGCAAGCAAAAGGGTTTTCTCCATCAGAATCAGACTTTTTATTATTAAAAGTTGGAATTTCATTTAAGGAATGAAAAGACTCCCATGCTATCCCTTGAGGGTCTGTCACCCAATGTTTATCTGAACTGGAATAACAACAAGCCGCATTTTCCTGCGTTTCAATTGGACTTTGCGTCGCTTCAAGAGACTGTTTAATATCCGCTAATTCTTCATCATTTTCTACCTGAATACCAAGATGGTCGAGACCAATTTCAGCACTGCGGTTTGAAATAGCAAAATTAACCCGTGGATTATCCAGCATCCATTTTGCATAATCATCATGTTGTACGGTAGGCTGACTGCCAAACATAGTGCTATAAAATTCAATATTTTTGTTAAGGTCTTCAACGGCTAAATGAACGTGTAATCTTTTCATGATTTTTCCTATAAAGTTAATGTGATATACATAATAAGCATATTTTTAATTTGAAAATTAACAACAAATTGCTGTATCAGGTCGGTTTTCCATTCCTTGCAAACGTTGTAAATCAGCCTTAAAAATATCAGTCAGTTCAACAGCCAATAAAGCATTGTTTAACAAAGGTGATGTCCAATCAGGTAATTTAGGGCTAATCTGATAAAAAACCCACTGTCCTTCCCTGCTGTCCAGCAATAACCCACATTGGCGTAATGATGCCAAATGCCGGGATATTTTAGGTTGTGATAACTCTAGTGCTGTCGTTAACTCACAAACACAAAGCTTGCCTTCTTTTTGTAACAGTGTCACACAACGTAACCGCGTGTCATCTGATAAGCATTTAAAAAATTGAGTGGGTAACATCATTGCTTGAAATTAAATATTAATATACGGATAATCATATATTAAAATAAACTGATGTACAACTTTATTTTTTGCTCTCTGTTACTCTGTTATAAGGAATAAATGAGATTTTGTAGGAGCGGGTCTAGAAGACTGTCCCTTGTGGTTGCCCCAAGAGGGGAACACTCCAAGCTAGGGCAACCACAAGGGATTGCCCCTACAATTTTTTATCTAATATAATAGCCATTTAATAGTAGTCTGCCCCCTATTGTTCTGGTTTAGTTAATCATCCCCAGCTTTTTTATGCTTGGCTATCTCCTCATCTCTATGGCTGACAACTAAATATTCTTTAATGGGTACGGCAGGGCTTATACGTATGGAGCTGACCCACCACTGCCATTGACTTAAGTGTTTCGCGCGGATGTGCTGACGACAGGAAGCACATCAATGATACAAAGATGCGCTTCGTACCTCAGCGCATCCTACGGTTTTCCCTTAAGTCAAAGGCAGTGAGCTGACCCACATCCTCATATCAAGCCATATTTTACAAAAATAGAAGACCAAACTTAATCACATTTTTAAACTAAAACAGAAATTATCCCTTCCCCTTTCCCTCTATAAAATAGTATTATCAAAATAAGTTTTAAAGAGGGTTACTATTATGCTAAATAAACTATCATCCAGTGCTCTAAATTTAATGAATAGCGCACAATATAAAGTGGCAGATGCCCCTCAAACTATTGCCAGCTTACCAGTGACTGAAAGTAAACCCGGTAGTAATAATTTTGCTTCTAATAATATTATTAAACCTGTCTTAAGTTTAAAAGAAGCCGAAATAGAAACTTCAGCTGCCGTTAAAATATTAAAAACAGAAGATAAAATGTTAGGTTCTCTTTTTGATGTTACTGCGTAGTGACACTTACCTGATAGCCAATATTTCGTAATTGATCAGCAAATATATTCATTAGTGAGCTATCTACTTTTTTTAACTGTTTCGCTTCTGGCTGTAAAGATTCCCTAGCTAGGCTGTATAGCATAACTCTATTAATTTTTACTTTATTATTTTTTAACAACTCAATATAAGCCTGACGTTCTCGCTCTGCATCTTTTACTGATAAAAAATCCAGCATACAAGTTTGTAAACTAGTCTCACATAAACGACTCGCAATCTTTAAATTTTCTATGGTTTTAACCGTTGAGTGCTTACTATCATTAATCTTCTTCCGCCCTTCATCTGTTGCACTATCTAACTTAAACCAGACTTTCCCTTTATATTGATTGAATATTTTTAAGCCAGCCTGAACATTGGCTTGATGCATTAAACTGCCATTAGTAATCAACACGAATTGGCTATTAGGCAGCACTTTCATTTCAGTTGCAATTTGAGCAATCAACTCAATTGCCCGATCAAACTCTTTTAGGCTGGTCGGTTCACCATTACCTGAGATAGCAATATCCTTAATAACTTGATATTGTTCTGGCACTTGATATTGCTGGTAAAAATCACCCTCTAATACTTGTTTTAAAAAAAACCGTAATTCTTGTTCTAGTAATTGAAAATCCATTTCAGGTGCTGTACCGCGCACTAAGTCAGGCACTTGACAGTATATACAGCGCCAGTTACATGCATTGTTGGTATTAAAATTAATCCCAATAGACAAGCCTCCTGCTCTTCTGGAAATAACGGGATAAACATACTTTAAGCCAGCAATATCTCGGCTATGGTCGGTTGTGGTTAATTTTTGGCTCATGACTATTAAGGATATGGGTAATTCGTGGTATTCTAACGCCTTCAAATTATTAATGCTTTAGGAGTTAAAGATGAGCGAAAGAATTGTAATGCGTACAGGTGAATCACTTGTTGCAGGAGGGCCTGCCGGAACAGCAGCAGAACCAGAAATTGTTATTGGTGAATTAGATGGCCCCGTTGGAACGGCTCTAGCAACGCTAACAGGTGACCAAGCGAGCGGACACTCAAAAGTATTTGCTATTTTAAACACTGATATTCAAGTACGCCCAGTAACATTAATGGTGAGCAAAGTAACGGTTAAAAATTCTCGTTATACCAATATCCTAATGGGTACTGTCCAAGCCGCAATTGCTAACGGTGTTTTAGATGCTGTTCGTGCGGGCGATATTCCAAAAGAAAAAGCCAATGACCTCGGTATTATTTGTTCAGTCTGGTTAAACCCAAGCGTAGCTACAGATGATAACCTGGATCACCAAATCTTATTTGATATTCATCGTAAAGCGACGGCTCAAGCAATCCATAAAGCGATGACTAACACACCTGATATTGATTGGTTATTAGATAACCAAGATAAAATTACCCATAAATATTTCCAAATGGGTTTAGACGGTAAAATTTAAAAATCGTTGATGTAGAGACAAGGCATGCCTTGTCTCTATGAGACTAGGCAAGATACTTATAAACGCCAATCCCCACAACAACTAAAACTACCACAACCCAACCTATAATATCTATATATTGCCTCAATTTACTTTCTAACTTTTCTCCACCAGCGGCCAATAACATAGCAACCAAGAAAAAACGTGTACCTCTGCCTACCATTGATGCCAGTACAAAGGGTATAAAAGCCATTTGTAAAACACCTGCTGCAATAGTGAATACTTTATAAGGTATAGGTGAAAAACCTGCCACAAAGATAGCCCAAAAACCCCACTCTTTAAACCAATCTTCTACTAATAAATATTGTTGCCAATAATGCGTTTGTTGCAACCAAGGGGAAATAATATCAAATAAAAAATATCCAATGTTGTAGCCTAATACCCCCCCTAAAACAGAAAAAAGGGTGGTTAAAAGGGCTAATCTAAAAGCTTTTCTCGGCTGAGCCAAAGCCATAGGAGCCAACATGACATCAGGGGGGATGGGAAAAAAAGAAGATTCAGCAAAACTTAAAGCACACAGATATTTTTCCGCATGTTTATGTTTAGCCCAGTTTAAAGCTTCATCATATAATTTCTTAAACATTAATTTTTTCCTGATAAAAAAGGTACAAAACTGACAGCTTCAAGCACTTCATTTTCATAGCCACTTTCAGTTCGGGTTACTTTGTATAATTGTTGCTGATTTTTAGATCCTACAGGAATAAGCATCACCCCTCCCATTGCCATTTGTGCCAATAAAGATTCCGGCACCGTTTCTGGAGCCGCTGCAACAATAATACCATCAAAAGGGGCTTGTTCTGGCCAACCCCAGCCACCATCATTGTGCTGGTAACTGATATTTTTCAGCTTTAAATCCCAAAGATTATTTTTGGCTTTTTTTAGCAAAGGAGCAATGCGTTCGACCGTATAAATTTTATCAACTAAAGGTGCCAAGATAGCCGTTTGATAGCCACAACCCGTACCTATTTCTAAGACCTTGGATAATCGACCGTTTTCTAACAAAATTTCAGTCATTTTAGCCACAATATATGGCTGAGAAATAGTTTGATTATGCCCAATAGGTAATGCCATATCTTCATAAGAACGGCTTTCCAGTGCTTCATCTACAAAAATATGTCTTGGTGTGCTTGCCATAACATCAAGCAATTTGTCATCTCTGATACCCTGCTTTTTTAACCTCTCTACCATACGATCCCGGGTTCGGCTAGAGGTCATCCCTCGTCCTTGCAACCTTACATTCACAACTTTTCTCCTTGTGCTAACCAATGTGAAATTTCTTCCATTCTATCGTAACGTGTTAAATCAAGTTGTAATGGCGTAATAGACACATAACCCTTTTTAATCGCATAAAAATCAGTTCCAGGCCCTGCATCCTGTTCTTTACCTGGTGGACCTACCCAATAGATTTCTCGTCCTCTTGGGTCTGAAGATTTGATAACTGGCTCCGCCTTATGCCGCTGGCCCAAACGTGTTGATTGCAAACCTTTTATTTCAGAATAAGGAAGGTCAGGTACATTAACATTTAATAAGGTATCTTTAGGTAGCGGGTTTGCAACAATATTTTTTACTAAAGTTAAGGCAACCTGCCCTGCGGTTGTAAAGTGTTTAGGGTCGTTTGAAGCCAAAGAAATAGCTATAGCAGGCAAACCTAAAAATCGCCCCTCCGTAGCGGCTGCAACCGTCCCTGAATACAGTACATCATCCCCAAGATTTGCCCCGTGATTAATACCAGCAAAAACCATATCAGGTTCTTTATCTAACAAGCCTGTCAATGCCAAATGCACACAATCTGTTGGAGTACCATCAACACGCATAAAACCATTTTCTGATTTATGCGCTCTCAGTGGCATTTCTAAAGTTAATGAGTTACTGGCAGCACTCCTATTTTTATCAGGAGCCACAACGGAAATATCAGCAAATTCAGCTAAAGACCCTGCTAAAACAGATAAACCGGTTGCTAGATACCCATCATCATTGCTTATTAATATACGCATAAACCTTTCTTACAACTTATTAACTTACTTACAGGTGAACCATAGTTTTTTGACTCAAACTAATATTTATAAGTTAAATATTAAAAAACAGCTATCTTAGCAAATAAAGCATACAGATAATCAAATATACTTAATATTTACACCCTAAAAATAGAAGAATGTTCAGATCTTTGATTTATACCTCCCCTGATTACTAATAGTTCTTACTCTACTCAATCAAACGTGAGTAAAAACTAGACTTTCACCCACTAGCTGACTATTATGCCAATCACACCGTTATCGATTTTTCTAACATGCAAAATTTATCCAAGGAATTACCCATGAAAGTTGACCTACTTATTCAAGCTGGCTGGGTTATACCTGTTGAAGAAGGTTCAGTCACCCACAAAAATCATGCTTTAGTCATCCATAACGACAAAATTATTGACTTACTCCCTATTGATCAATCTGAGCAAAAATACCAAGCTAAAACAGTTAAAAAACTACCAAACCATGCGCTTCTACCAGGTTTAATCAATAGCCATACTCATGCCAGCATGTCACTAATGCGTGGAGTTGCTGACGACTTACCTTTAATGGACTGGCTACAAAATCATATTTGGCCGTTAGAACAAAAATGGATGAATGAGGCTTTTGTAAGAGACGGAACTGATTTAGCCATTGCTGAAATGATTCGAGGAGGAACAACTTGTTTTAATGATATGTATTACTTTCCTGATATTGCTGCCCAGCAAGCAATTAAGCATGGTATTCGTGCCAGTATTGGTTTAATTGTTATCGATTTTCCTACTGTTTGGGCTGAAAATAGCGAATCTTATATGGAAAAGGGCTTGGCACTGCATGAACAATTACGCCATCAAGCCTTAATTACTACAACCTTTGCACCTCATGCCCCTTATACCGTATCAGATGAACCACTATCCAAAATACACACTTTTGCTAATGAGCTTGAGTTACAAATTCATATGCACCTGCATGAAACTGAACATGAAATACAAGACCAGCAACAAAAAACCAAGCAAACACCTATTCAGCGATTACATCAATTAGGCCTACTTAGCCCCTCTTTTATGGCTGTTCATATGACTCAAATAGATGACAATGACATAAAACTTATTGCACAAACGGGAACTCATATTATTCACTGCCCTGAATCTAATCTAAAACTTGCAAGTGGTTTTTGCCCCATTGCTAAATGTTTAGAAGCAGGCATAAATATAGCCCTTGGAACAGATGGCGCAGCAAGCAATAATGATTTAGATATGTTGGGAGAAATGCGTACCGCAGCTTTACTGGCTAAAGGTGTATCGGGAGATGCCAGCGCAGTTCCCGCCATAACAGTCCTTAAAATGGCAACTATTAATGGGGCCAAAGCTTTGGGAATTGATCATCTCACAGGTTCCTTATCCATAGGTAAGTCAGCTGATGTTATTGCTATTGATTTGGACGTATTAGAAACCCAACCCTTATATGATCCCATTTCTCAAATTGTTTATGCTGCCAGTCGCCAACAAGTCACTGATGTATGGGTAGCAGGAAAACAATTATTAAATAACAGAGAACTTACCACGCTGAATATTGCCGATTTAAAATTGAAGGTTTCAGAATGGCAAAAACGTTTAAAAACAGTTTAATTATGCTTTTCCATTACCCTGTTAATCAATCTTCCAGTTTATTTAACTTGAATTCAGAAAACTCTCGCTTGATGGAGAAGACTGGGGAGAATAAATAGAAAAAGTTCTTTACCAGAGTATGACTTTCACTCACTGGAACAATCCACCTTCGGCCACATAGCCCTTTCGTTTTTCGAATTGAACCTTGATCCTTGACCTTGAACATTTTGAAAATCATAGTAAAGTATAATGAAACTGAACAAATAGTCCCTCCTTTTATCGGAAGATTCTATTTAACCTTCTGCAGACCTCTCACTCTTTTTTTAGTTAACTAATAAGGGACTAATAATGTCTTATCAACAATGGCCCGCGACAGATGGTGACTTCATGATTGACTGGAGCACTATCTATAAATTGATTCGTTCTCATGAGTGTGCCAAAGCTCAACTCGATAATTTTAGAACCGTAAATATTGTTCAATCGGACTGGTATAACCCATTCAGCTGGTCTATGCCAGATATCGAAATTATTGATATTAACTGGGATATAGTACGAGAGAATATCAATAGAAACACCATTATTGAATACAACCGAATGACTGAAGCCTGTGCAACTAGTGGGGTAAGAAAAGAAGCAGAGAGCCTGCTGATAAAAATACGAAGAACTAAAGTTTTAAAAAATAATTTTTTAGTTTTAATGAGAGATAATCAAATAACTAATGCCAATCATCGTCAACGTGCAATTAAGGATTATGATAGTCATATTGAAACAGCAAAGTTTGCCCGTAACACTTCAGCAACAGGACTTATGGTTGGTGCTACCTTTTTATCAGGTGGTACTGCTGCAGCAATAATCGCTAGTGGAAGCTCATTAAAAGGCTATGGAAAATATCAGGACACTGGAAATATTGGAGTTGCTATGATGGAGTTTGGTGGAACACTTGTGTTCAGCTTAATTCCAGCTAAGGGTCCAAAAGGAGAAACTCTGATGGCTATTGTTGAAGCCAGTTGGGAAACAGGAATGGGCTTAGTCGAAGGAAAAGCCTTTACTGAAGCCCTAGCTTCAGGAGCCTTTAAATTAACGGGACCTTTAACCGATAAACTATTTGCTTCAAAAGAATTAACGAATATGCTTAGCAGGGTTGTTATCCCCATAAAACCCAGTGTGGGAATAAGTTTAACTACATTAGGCACTAATTACAGTAGTACATTAGCAGGAAAAATGCTCCAAGGAAAATTCGAAAAAAATGGGGGTGATATTGCCAAGGAATATTTTGGGAAAAAACACACGCAACAGCCTCCAATGACGAAGGCCAAAAGCATGATTGATAAGGTTATACTGGATGATGAATACTTGTTAAAGGCTGCTATAGTCAATATGAAGTTGGGGATTGGTCGAGGTTGGTAGATGCCTAGGTGCAATCGCGCTGAAAGAGAAAGAGCTTAAAGTCATCACAGCTATAAACTTAAGACCCTTTAATACTTTGAAGAACGTCACGAGCTTGTCCTATGCCCTCAAAACGTGTTGAAAGGGCAATTGCTTTATCAAGGTAATTTTTAGCTAGCTTATTATTACCTTGTTTGTAATAAACCATCCCCAAGTGGTAATTAACGACACTAGACTTTACTCCCTTATCGGCAATCTGCTGTAATATTTTTTGTGCTTTATTATAGCTACCTGTTTTATAAGCAATCCAGGCGACAGTATCCATAACCTCAGGATCGCTTGACTGCTCCAGTTTTGGAGCCAATTTTACCGCACGATTTAACGCCTTATCACTATTATCTTTAAGCACTAAAAAGCGAGCTAAATTATTTATAGCCGCCATGGAATCTGGCTGTTTTTGATAAGCTAATTCATACAGTTTCAGAGCCTCTCTTGGTTGATTATCCGCAAGGTAAATAGCGGCTAAATCATTAACCAATGCCAAAGCAGCTTGTGTTTTATCAACCCCTTTTTGTAAGATTTTTATTGCCGCCACTTTATCTTTTTTAAGCAAATAAATTTTTGCAATATTCTGATAATTTATAACCCACTGAGGCTTTATTTTTATTGAATGTCGAAAAGCTTTATCTGCATCATCATAAAGGTGCTTTTTAACATATAAATCGCCCAACATGTTATAAGCAATAAAATGTTTTTTATCTTTTTTCGTCAGTTTTTTTAAATATGAAATAGCCTTTTTACCCCGGTCCAAAGCCATATAACTTCTTATTAACTGCGTTAAAGGCTCAATTGCATCAGGTTTTATTTTTAAAGCATGTTTAAACGCGGTAACACTGGCCTCTAATTTACCTTCGGCCTGATAAGCTAAACCAGACATATAATGCCCCATCGACTCATAGTTTGAATCATGTAAAAATAACTCAGTAACTTGTTGCGCACCTTCCCAATCTTTTTGTAATAAGCGTATCTTAAAAAGTGACTCTAACGCTTTCTTATTATTTTGATTATGCTTTAATAACACAGCAAGTTGTTGTTCAGCTTGTTCAGCCTGTTTGGATTGAATCAACAATTCAACCAAATCTTGCCTTGCATTAATATCATCCGGCAGAAACGCGACCACTTTTGCCATATTTTCAGCTGCTAGCATAATATCGTTATTAGCCACATGAGCTGTTGCAAGTAATTTTAAAGCCTGAATATTATTGCTTTGACCCACTAAAACATGACGAAAATCACTAATAGCTTCAGGTAACTTATTCTCGGCAAGAAAAAACTGCCCTCGTAAAATTAAAGCTTCAGTATTATTGGGCTGATTACTTATTACCTCAGCAACAATTTTTTTAGCACGTTTTAATTGTTTATTAGATAAATAAATTTTAGCCAAGGTAGTTCTGGCAGCCATGCCTTCATCGCCTAACTTATCCTGCGCTATTATTTCCTTTAAAGTAGTTATTGCGGGTTCTAGTTGACCCTTTTTTAACTGTAAGGAAACCAGTTTAAATTGTAAGGCATAAGGTTTATCAGACGCAGATATTAAGGGTAACAACTCTGCCATTGCCACATCAATATTACGTTTTTCAGCTAAAAAATCAATTAGATATAGTTGAGCCGCTTCACTTTCTTTAGCATTTTCAACCGCATTATGTAATATTTTTTCAGCCTTATCTAACTGATTGATAGAAGTGTAAAATATTGCTAATTTTTGATAAGAAGCAAGTGATTTAGGAGCCAATTTTACTAATGTGATTAATTCATTTTCCGCTTCAGTCAATAAATTATTTTTTAAATACAAATTAGCCAACATTATATGCATGGGCTGATTATCTGCCGCCTTTAGTAAACCTTGTTTTAACACCCGAATAGCTTGCTCATTTTTTCCTGTTTTAGCATGGATTGCAGCCATCATTAAAATGGCAGAAGCATTGTCTTTATCTAATTTAAGGGCTTTTTCAATACTGACTATAGCCGCATCGGTATTGTTTTGAGCCATATTGATACTGGCATTAAACACCAAAACTTCGATATTATCTGGCTGTAATGCCATCGCTTGATTCGACATGGCTTCAGCTTCAGTTAACTGATTATTTAATAGAAGCAACTGACCCAAGCGGATTTTAGCCATTAAATATTTATCATCCTGCTTAATCACTTGCTGATATGCTTTAAATGCTTCCGCTATTTTCCCCTGCTTACTCAAAGACTCTGCAACCTTAAATTGAGTATCAATATTTTTAGGATCAAGTTGTAATGCATTTTCAAAAGCCAGTTGAGCATTTTTATAATCACCTGCCTGAAAAAATTGCTGACCTTGCTGCATATACTTCACCTTACGCCCATCATTTCCACTACAAGCCCATAAACCTGTTGTTACAATAATTACAGCTATACTTTTTAGCGGACACCAATTTTTCATACTATCGTTATCACTTGTTATTTAAACTAACTGTACCGTGATATTGCTCATCACGAATTTTATTTTTATATTTCTGTACGATGGTTTCCATTTCCACGCTCTTAAACTGTAAAGCACTCTCGGCTTGTAATAAACCATCAAAAGCACCTTTATTTTCATAGCGATCAAGTAATTCATTTGCTGCGGCAATCAATTTTCCATTATGCACACTGCACAGTTCCAGCTGTTGGCTGCTATCTTGATATTGGCCTTGTGATTCTGCTAACGCCACTTTTAACTGGTTTTTTTCTTGCTTTAATTGCTTATATTTCTCAATTATTTCAACCAGCTTATTATAAGTTTGTTGCTGGCGTGCCTGTAATTTTCTATTACTGCCTTGTTGCCCCACTAACTTTTGGCTGGTTTTTTCTGCTTTGGCTTCAAGTTTAGTATTTTGTTTACTTAACTTATCCAGTTCGGCTTTTAACTTAGCATTTTCAGTTTTAAAG
>JAJRUF010000082.1 GCA_024277935.1 Gammaproteobacteria bacterium | reverse complement strand
TTCTTCCCGTTATTCAACTAGGTGACTGGGAATAACTCTACCATGAGAAATATCCGGAATAAAGTGATGGAGATTATATTTTCATAAAAAAGGGAGCTACTTTGAGATTTTGAGATTTTGAGATTTTGAGATTTTGAGATTATGAGATTATGAGATTATGAGATTATGAGATTATGAGATTATGAGATTATGAGATTATGAGATTATGAGATTATGAGATTATGAGATTATGAGATTATGAGATTATTGATATTTTGAGGCTTTTGACGGCAAAATACAAGCCAGCTTGAAAAGCTGAAACTGCGTGAAATCAGCCTGGATCAAGCTGGCGACTTTACAGCATTATTTTATGCAAAAAATATTCACCCACTTTTCTATTCTGTTGATTTAATGAGGCTAAATTAAATGCTCTGATGCACCTAGGTAATGGTGCGTATTCATCAATGATTGAAAGCGTTTATTATCACTTGGCTGAATGGGTTGTACGGTTATTTCCTGAAGATTCAATTTAAAGTTTCTCAAGGCACAAAACATCAAGGTAGAGTATGTCTGGAAATGATGGTTTGTCCAATAATTTATTTATACTATTGATTCATAATGATATTTTATACTGCACGAATTCGTCGTGCTTTTAAAGCGACTCAATATTTTTATTCATCTCCATAACATTCTTACTTTCAGACCTATGAATCATTACCTCTGTAGGGTAAGCAAATTCCAGGTTATTTTTTTTCAAAATATCTGCTATTTTAAACAACACATCTTCTTTTACTGATAACCACTCACTCCAATTAACAGTTCTGGTAAAACAGTAAATGAGTATATCAATAGAAAAGTCACTATATCTATCCATAAAAACCAACTGTGTTGTTTTAATACCATGAGCATCAGCTTGAGAGGTAAATTTAAAATCACGCCGCTTATTGGTTATTTTTTGCTGAGGGTTTGCAATGCCAGAGTGTTGCTTTAGCATGTCTCTAATATCCTCTATAGCTTGGCGAATATCATCCATATTACTTTCATAAGTAACGCCAATATACATTTTAATACGTCGCCCTACTGCACGACGGTTCCAGTTCATCACGCTAGAAACAGAAATAATTGAATTTGGTATGGTAATTAAAGCATTATCAAATGTTCGAACGGTGGTGCTACGCAAACCAATTTCTGCCACTGAACCCTCAGCATCACCTACTTTAATCCAGTCCCCCATTCTAAAAACATTATCAAATAAGATAGTAACCCCGCCGAATAAGTTAGATAAGGTGTCTTTTGCTGCCAATGCAAATGCCAACCCACCTACACCCAGCGTTGACATAATTGCCGTTAAACTTATTCCAAAGTAATTTAAGTCAAATGCTATAATCACAATGACAACAAATCCTTTTCCCATTTGCACCGCTAAATTAAATAATTCTTTTCTTAACTCTTTATTTCGGCTACTTATTTTCTGTATCTGAACAAGTACAATGCTATCAATAATTTTAGATATTAACCAAATAAAAATCAGGCTATAAATAACAAATGCCCCTGATTCTATAACTGAACGAAAGTCTGTTTTATAAAAGAAAGCATCAGCACCAAGATTTACTCCCCAAAAAACTAGCAATGAACGTGCAGGCCGTCTGATCTCATGATAGATCATCTCCTGTTGTTCAATATCCTTATCAATAATATAATTTTCCACGCACCAACAAGTACATTTAAAAATATAAGGGTAGCTAAAAATAACCAAGGAAATAATTATTATTGAAAAAAAGATTCCGCCTACATCAACTTTAAAAGGTGCCAGCTTATTATTTATTGCATGAATAAAATCAAAATGATTAATATATGATATGCCAGATAACAGGGAAAATTCCTGAAACCAATGTACTGAAGCAATTTTTCTAGGGTTATTAATAACGTAATTTAAAATATCTCTATAACTATTACTCGTTGTTAAAAACAACTGATAATTTTTTTTAACCTCAAAAAACAAGTCAGTTTCCAGCTCGACTTCTGGCAAAGCTAATTTTTTTTCATTCTTAGAGATTTGCTCTAATTCCTTTTGCGATTTTTCAATGATCGCCTCTATTTTTGTATAATTACTAGATGACTCAATAAGGTATTTAAGGTAACTTGCAATAGACTGATCAACCTTGTAGGTGTCTAATTTAATCTTATCTCGCAAGACGGCAAGCTGGTGCCCTCTTTCGGCATTAATACTAATTCGAGATTGCAGAAAAGACTTGTTACCTTTTATTCCGCTACTCATAAGGTGAACATTCTTCTTTACTTTTAACTGCTTCATTAACTGCTCTAAAACAGTTGTTTTCTTATTTAATAGCTTATCAATTGAGGCATTTTGGTTATTTAAAAGTTGAGCATTAATAGCTTTTAATTCATCAATAGTGTGCTTTATACTTTCTTGTTTCGGGGCGGCTATTAATGAATAACTCATTAATAAAACAAAAAAAAATGTGACTATTCTCATTATATTACCCATTAAAAATGACATTTAACTCCGTTGACACCAGACAAGATTTACCTGGTAAGGCGAATAATTTTGCTTTATTTTTTTGAAAAGTGAACATTATCAATAAGGCGAGGTTTGCCTAATTTTGCTGCTGCAAGAATAACCAACTCATTATCCCTTTCTGTTGCTGGCTGTAAATCTGCCGACCTACAAATAGAAAAATAATCGACTTTAAAGCCAGCGACTTCTAGCGCAGCTTTTTGCTCCTGTTCAATAGTATTAAAATCCATTTCTTTGATAACGGATACTTGCGCTTGGCACAATGCCTGATAAAGCTTTGGTGCTATTTCTCTTTCTCTGCGGGTCAAAAAACCATTTCGCGAACTCAGGGCCAAACCATCATCCTCGCGTTCTGTTGCAACCCCTAAAATATCTATAGGGCTGTTTAAATCCTGAACCATTTTTTTTATAACGGCTAATTGCTGAAAATCTTTTTCACCAAAGATTGCAATATCAGCTTGAACCATATTAAAAAGTTTAAAAACAACCGTTGCAACACCATCAAAATGTCCAGCCCTATAAGCCCCACAATGAATAGTGGATAGCTTACCGACAGTAATTGTTGTGCTTGCTGTATTGGGATACATTTCAAGGGTACAAGGCAAAAACATTAAATCAGCCGAAGCCTCGACTAATTTTTCCGTATCAGCAACTTCAGTGCGAGGGTAACTTTCAAAATCCTCTCCAACACCAAACTGGGTGGGGTTAACGAATATACTAACAATAACTTTATCCGCTTTTTTTCTGGCTTCTGATACTAATTTGATATGTCCCGCATGCAAATTACCCATAGTTGGTACAAAAGCTATACTTAGCCCTTGCTGCCGCCACAACCGTACCGTTTTACGCAATTCAGCAATTGTGGTGATTTTTTGCATAAATTTTAATAACTCTGTAATTCTGTTGGGAAATCTAACTGTTTAACAGCTTGATGATATTGTGCAATAGCATCAGGAATATCCTTTGCTATTTGCATAAAATTTTGAGAAAATCTTGGGCGTTTACCCACGCTGATACCGAGCATATCGTATAACACCAACACCTGCCCATCACAAGCAACGCCCGCACCAATACCAATAACAGGAATAGTTAAATTTTTAGATATTTTTTCCGCTAAGCCTGCGGGGACACATTCTAAAATTAATAAACTAGCACCTGCCTGCTCAACTTTTTTAGCATCCTGGAGTATTTTTTCCGCACCTTGCAGTGTCTTCCCTTGTACTTTATAGCGCCCAAGCTGATTAATTGATTGGGGCAACAAGCCTAAATGCGCACAAACAGGCACACCAAAATCAACGAGAGATTTAATAATATCAACATGAGCCCCTTCTAATTTAACCATTTGTGCGCCTGCAGTTTGCATTAACTTGGCAGCATTTTTCATCGCTATCTCTGTGCTGCCGTAGCTTAAAAAAGGTAAATCAGCAATCACAAAAGCACGTTGGCGAGCATTTACCACGCATTGCGTGTGATAGACCACCTCTTCAATTAAAACAGGAACTGTGGTTTTTTTCCCCTGTATAACCATGCCTAAAGAATCACCTACTAGCATGACATCAACACCTGCCTGGTCAATAAGTTGACTAAAGCTGGCATCGTAAGCGGTCAAACAGGAAATTTTTTCGCCTGCTTGTTTCATCGCAAATAAATCAAGGATAGAAAGCATTGCAACCGCCTGAGTGTCTGCATACAAAGCCATTAGGATAATTTCTCCAAACCCGCTAAAGGGCACTGTACAACCAAATCGTCAATATACCCCATGCCTGGCACCCATAAATTACCGTTTACTATTTCTTGTAATGGGTATAAAACAAAAGCTCTTTCAGGCAAACCTATGTGCGGCACCTTTAAATAAGGTAAATCAATCTGTTGCTCTCCATATAACAAAATATCCAGATCTAAAGTTCTTGCTCCCCAACGAATAGTATCGCGGTCCCGTCCAAAATTATTTTCAATCTGTTGCAGTGCTGTTAATAGTTCAATAGCTGTTAACCCCGTTTGAATACTCATTACCGCATTAACATAATCCGGTTGATCCTTTGGGCCCATCGGTGGGCTACTATATAAACTTGAAAAGCGAGTCTCAGTCATTTCTGCTTGTTTTGCAATAAACAAGCGTGCCTGCTGTATTTTTGTCGCTGGGTTTTCCAGGTTACTTCCCAAGCCAATATATACTTCAGTCATTATCACTCTTTACAGCCTTAATTTTAGGCTTTTGCTTTCTTTTAGTTTTTCTAGGGGGGCGAGTCATTTTCCTTTGTTCTGTATCATTCGCACTCTGAAATTTTGTCCACCACTCAGCTAATTCCATTGCCGCACCTCCTGTTTCCGCCCTTAACAATAAAAAGTCATAAGCAGCACGGAACCGAGGGTGGCTTAATAGACGATAGGGCCTTCCCCCTATCTGTTTTTCAAACCGTAACTGTAATAACCATACTTCACGCATTGATTGCGTCACTCGTTTTGGAATAGAGATGCTCTTAGTTTGTGCTGATAAAACATGACTTGCGGCGTGTTGGTAAGCAAAGCTCTCTTCCTCACCTTGCCGCATTTTTTCATTCGCTAATTCTTGTACCGCTTCCCATAAAAAAGCTGACATTAAAAAATAAGGTGTCACACTTTTACCTTCCGCAATACGCTGGTCTGAATTTTCCAGAGCTTTGGCAATAAAGACCTTAGGGAAATTATTTTTCTCATTATTGAGACTGTGATCAGCTTGAGGAAATAAGGTTTCAAACAGGCCATAGTGCCTAAGCATTTCAAATGTTTGCACGGCTTTACCTGATAAAAACATTTTCAATACTTCATCATATAACCGTGCCGCAGGAATTCCTTTTAATAACGGGGCTAATTCAAAAATAGCTTGTTCTGTCGATGCTTCTAAAGAAAACCCTAATTTAACCGCAAACCTTACCGCCCTTAGCATTCTAACGGGATCTTCTCTATAACGAGTGCTAGGATCACCGATTAATCTAAGGACACCTGCCGTATGGTCTTCCATTCCCCCCGTATAATCAATAATAGAAAAATCACGGATATTGTAATACAAGGCATTAACGGTAAAATCTCTACGCCAAACATCATCTTCTATACTGCCAAATACATTATCACGTAATAAGCGCCCATCTTCATGAACTTTCTGCTCTATATTATCAGCGGTATCAGAACTCCGGAATGTAGCAACCTCAATAATTTCTCGACCAAAATGAACATGTGCTAATCGAAAGCGCCTTCCAATTAATCGACAATTACGAAAAGCCTGCTTAACCTGTTCAGGACTCGCATCAGTAGCCACATCAAAATCTTTTGGCTCATAACCTAATAGCAAGTCTCTAACACAACCACCCACTAAATAAGCCTCATATCCTGACTTTTTCAGTCGATATAAAACTTTTACAGCATTTTGGCTCATTTGAGAGCGTGAAATATTATGCTCTGAACGAGAATACACTTTAACCTGACTTTGACTATTAGCCTGAGTAAGATCTTTTGCGTCTAGTGAGTCTGATCGACTAAATATTTTTTTGAAAAAATTTAAAATAAGCTTCATTCCCTTTTTTTATTATATAAATTCAGTATTTTACAAAAATAAATTGTTACAAATCTGAAAATTTTCTAGTTATCATATCATCTAGGAGGCTGTCCGAGAATAGAAACCGTCGCGAGGGAAAGTCCTTTTGAGTCAGTTTTTTCGTTCATTTGAATTGAATGGTTTATGCGTGTAACGAAAATGAACGGAAAAAGTGGCCAAAAGGGATTTTTCTGTACTAGTACAAGGATGTACGTAGGTAGAGCAATGCAGGAGCAATTGCCGAGTAGCTTCTCTATTCTCGGACAGCCTCCTAGCCAAGTTGCAATAAATAATATAGCCGTTTTATTTACAGCGATTTACCTAACTTTAGCATCACAGGCAACAGCTTTTTTACATAAGCTTCTTATTATAGTAAAATTAAAAAAGTTATCCGTTATCTTGCTTTCTTAAAACAGCCTGCAATCTTTTTAGTTGGTATTCTGTTCCCATATTGTTTTGGAGATTTTCATGTTTAAAAAAATTATAACAGGCTTGATTGACAAGCCTTTTTTAACCAGTATTTACGTTGTGGATTTAGCCATCCTTCTGCTTCATAAACCTCCTTTTATGTTTGCTTTAGTCATGATGGCAGGGTTAATAGGTATGAGTATGTATTTTGGTCAAAAACTAGCTCTATTCAAAAATTAATTGCCCCCTCTAAACAAAAAAAAACCAGGTAAAGATAATACGCTTTCACCTGGTTTCTTTCGTCATTTAGCTATCATTATCTACGATGCACTGCTGTTGCTCGCTCTACTGTTTTTAGCAACTGCCCTCGTTTTACCGCTTAATCATGGTGAAGCATTTTCATCGTCACAATTTTTCTTCCCAATTTATATACTGACAGTCAGCTTTCTCTACTATGGTTGGTTTTGGACTCATGGAGGGCAAACATTGGGCATGAAGACATGGAAAGTAAAAATACGAAGCCAGAATTACCAAGCGGTTACCTGGCCCTTGGCCTTTAAGCGTTTTATACTCGCCATTATTTCCTGGACTTGCGCAGGGCTAGGCTTATTATGGAAGTTTGTAGATAAAGAACAACTTACCTGGCATGATAAATTCTCTGGAACACGGTTATTTTTTGACCGAAATAATGATTAACCTAGAAAAATTAGTTGCTCAAGTTATTTCGTGCAGGTTCCGGTCAAAAGCATAATAGATAGAGACATCGGGTAACCGTTAAAAGTACAAGAACACTTTGTAACACTCGTTCTTCCAGTTACATTATTCAATATTCTGGATTTGCTCTCGCATTTGCTCAATCAACACTTTCAAATCAATTGAAATTTGTGTCATTTCTATATCTGCAGATTTAGAGCCCAGGGTATTGGCTTCTCTATTCATTTCTTGCATTAAAAAATCAAGTCGCCTACCTATAGGTTCTTGTTTTGTCAATACATTAATGACTTCATTAACATGTATATCAAGGCGGTCAAGCTCTTCTGCTACATCCAGCTTTTGAGCTAGAAAAACCATTTCTTGTTCCAGTCTGTCAAAATCAGGGTTTTCAACAAGTTCTGCTATCTGTTGTTTAATTTTTGTACGAATACCATCTAATACAGCAGGCATTTTTTTATTAGCCGCCTCAATTAAGGTTTTAACTTTAGCGCAACGTTGCTCAACATGTATTACAAGTTGAGCACCTTCTCTTTCTCTGGCAATCAGTAATTTCTCAAGTGTTTGTGCTACTAAAGTATTAATCCCTTTTAGTAACATATCTTTATTAGATTCTGGTTCTTGTTGAACTCCAGGGTAATTTAACACATCAAATGCTGTAAAAGGACGGCCATTATGCATCAAATCTTCAATTTTAGAAGTCGCCTGAAGCAGGGCTTTAACAGTATCTTCATTAACTGCGATGGTTTGATTTTGTTTAACTGATTTTTTATAGCTTAAAACACATTCCACTTTCCCCCGTTTAACTGAAGTTGTAATAAGGGATCTTATATCCACTTCTGCAAAACGAAACCTTTCTGGTATTTTGAGTGAAATATCACAATACCGATGATTTACTGAACGAAACTCACAATTAACCATTAAATTATCAATTTCTACTTCGCCATTGGCAAAAGCAGTCATACTTTTTATCATTATTTAACCTATACTTAAGAATCAAAGAATTCCTTCCTTTTTAACCGGTAATATTAAAACTACATATGGCAGAATATTACGACCCTGAAACGTATCCGAAAAAATGGAATTACCTGCAATCTGGAACCATTATAGACCAGTATATGATCGAGAGGGAATTAGCTCATGGTGGCTTTAGCTCCGTTTACTTAGCTAGGCAACTTAAGGATCAGGTTCAAGTTGCCATTAAGGAATATTTGCCGCGTAAATTTGCCCACCGTACTTGGAATAATGTTGTTATGCCTCATAGTGATGAGACTAAAACTTTATTTTTAAGAGGACGAGCTCTTTTTTTTGAAGAAGCAAAAGTATTGGCGACCTTAAAACATCATAATATCGTTAATGTTATTAGTTTTTTTCAACAAAATGAAACCGTTTATATGGTGATGACTTATGATTATGGGCTTACTTTAGATAAAATAATTACAAATACTAATGTACAGAAAGACGAAGAATTAGTTATTTCAATTTTTAAACAATTATTAACGGGAATTGAGCTTATCCATCAACACAAAATGCTTCACCTTGACATTAAACCTGCTAATATTTTAGTTCGTCCTGGTTTTGACCCTTTATTACTCGACTTTGGTGCCATTAGAGAATACCCTTATTCAAAAAAAAGCCAGCAAACAAAAGTTTTAACAACGGGGTTTTCACCAATAGAACAATATTCATCTCGCTCATTAGGCCCGTGGACAGATCTCTATGCTATAGGTGCAAGTATGCGTTGTTGTTTAGGTGGAAAAAAACTAATCCCCGCTCCAGATAGAGCTAAAAATGAAACAATGACTCCCGCTGTTAAAGCCTATAAACGAAATTTTCCAGAATATTTACTAAAAGCAATTGATTGGGCAATGCAAGTTGAAGCGAGGGATAGGCCGCAATCGGTGAAAGAATTACAGGATGCTTTAACGCCATAGCCATAATTTAATTATTTAAACTAGGGGACAGCTTAGAAAACAGTTATACTGTGCCGTTTTTTTAAAGAGTAATGGCATGAGACCAAGCGGACGCAACCCAGACCAACTAAGAGACGTTAATTTTATCTGTAACTTTACAAAACATGCTGAAGGCTCTGTTATGGTTGAGTTTGGCGATACCCGAGTGCTTTGTACTGCCAGTGTTGAAAAACGTGTTCCTCGTTTTTTGAAAGGTAAGGGCGAAGGTTGGATAACGGCTGAATATGGTATGTTACCAAGATCAACTCATGACCGAATGGGGCGTGAAGCAAGTAGGGGAAAACAAGGGGGGCGTACCATGGAAATTCAACGCTTAATAGGCAGATCCCTACGAGCTTGCATTGATTTAAAAGCTTTGGGCGAACATACCATTACTCTTGATTGTGATGTTATTCAAGCGGATGGCGGCACAAGAACAGCCTCTATTACCGGTGGTTTTGTTGCATTATCTATTGCCATACAACATATGTTGACTAAAAAAATGATTAAAAAAAATCCTTTATATGGTCAAATTGCATCCGTTTCTGTTGGTATCTATAAAGGTATTCCTGTACTTGATTTAGACTATGCAGAAGATAGTCATGCTGAAACAGATATGAACGTAGTCATGAATGATGCCGCCGCCTTTATTGAAGTACAGGGCACTGCTGAAGGTCATGCCTTCAATAAAGATGAACTAAATTCCATGCTTGAATTAGCAGATCATGGTATTAAGCAATTATTAGATAAGCAAAGGGAAGCGTTGGATTCTGTTGCCTTAAATTAGATTTTTTGTAGCCCTGATGAAATCAAGGTTTAGTATGATATAAGTAAGTATTTAAGATTACCCTAACAATTTTAATTTAAGTTTTCATTGCTTGTTTTGTAGAGCGGACTTTAGTCCGCCCTACAACT
The DNA here is from genome assembly GCA_024277935.1 of Gammaproteobacteria bacterium. Classification (GTDB taxonomy): domain Bacteria; phylum Pseudomonadota; class Gammaproteobacteria; order Methylococcales; family Methylomonadaceae; genus QPIN01. Next base: position 5,777 of record JAJRUF010000082.1, on the reverse strand, counting down.
TATAGTTTGTGGTTTGTTAATAAGCTTCCAAATGTTAAAATAAATATAGTTACTTACTTAAACCAAACTAATATGCCTTTTTCTAATCGCCAACAAATTGTTTTAGCCAGTGGTAACCAAGGGAAAATAAAAGAAATACAAGCTATTCTTAAACATCACCCGATTATTCCACAGTCCCAATTTAATATAACAGAGGCTGAAGAAACAGGATCTACTTTTGTAGAAAATGCCATTATCAAAGCTCGCCACGCAGCACTGCATTGTAACTCAGCTGCTATTGCAGATGACTCAGGCCTAGTTGTTGATGCTTTGAAGGGTGCGCCGGGGGTTATTTCCGCTCGTTATGCCGGTGAAGGTGCATCCGACCAAGATAACTTATTAAAACTATTAAAAGATTTAGAGGACGTACCAACAAAACACCGTAGCGCTCGTTTTGTTTGTGTGCTCGTTTTTATGCGTCATGCAAATGACCCATTACCCCTTATAGCCCAAGCGACTTGGGAAGGAAGTATTCTAGAGCAATCATTGGGTGACAATGGTTTTGGATACGACCCTATCTTTTGGGTTCCAACACATCAACAAGCATCTGCACAACTCTCTGCAAAAGAAAAAAATGCAATCAGCCATAGAGGACAAGCATTACGTATTTTGACCCAGCTATTTAAAGATAATAACGGGTGAACAAACAGGCTCAAGAAGTTGCCGAACAATTTACTAAGGCAGTTATTGAAGATATAACCCCCTTAGGCAATGGCTTAATCAATGACACTTTTCTAGTTAAGAGCAAACCATCAGCCTTTGTTCTACAGCGTATCAATACGCAAGTTTTCCCTCAACCAAAATTGATTATGGAAAACCTGGGAGAATTAAACCGCCATATTCAAAACAAAAATAAAGCAGTAGTAAAACTAACAATTCCTCGCATTCTAAAAACAAGCACAGAAAAATCTTATTTTATTGATAATCAAAATAATTTCTGGCGTGCATTAGAATTTGTTAGCAATACAGAAAGTATTGAATTACTGACTAGCGAAAAACAAGCCGAGCAAGTTGGTTATTCTTTAGCTCATTTTCACCATTTACTGAGTGATATAGAGACTGCTTTATTTCATGATACCTTGCCTGGGTTTCATATTACACCTAGCTACTTTCAGCAATATCAATTAATAGAAAATATTGAAAAACCAGAAAATCAGAAAAAGATACAGCAATGTAAAGATTTTATTGCTAAATTTGCCGTTAAAATTGACGTGCTTGAAAAGGCTAAACAGCAAGGCTTGTTAGTTGAACGTATTACTCATGGTGACCCTAAACTCAATAATTTTTTATTTACTAAAAACACGGAAGAAATTATTAGTTTAATTGACTTAGACACTGTTAAACCAGGACTTGTCCATTATGATATTGCGGACTGCATACGTTCGTGTTGCCATAACACTGCATTGAATACCTTTGACCTTAAACTGTGCAAAGTTATTTTAAGCAGCTATTTAAAAGAAATGGCTGATGTTTTTACTCACTCTGACTACGATTATTTATACCCCGCCATTGAATTAATCCCCTTTGAATTAGGTTTAAGATTTTTTACCGATTATTTACTTGGAAACCAGTACTTTAAAGTAGAGACCAGCGAACAAAACTTAGATAGGGCATACTCTCAATTTCAATTATGTAAAGCTATTCAAAAACAAGAAACAGAAATTAGACTGTTTATCTCTACATTACTGTAGTGACAAGATATGCCTTGTCGCTATAGTATTCTGAACAACTTATAACCCCCCTTCTTGTTCTAATAGCTCTTCCATTTCCATCCAAGCCGTTTCTGCTGATTCGAGTTTTTTATCTATTTCAACTTTGTTAGCCAGTAGTTTTTTTAAAGTTTCTTTTTGGCTATCACTATAAATATCAGGGTCAGCTAATTGTTGCTCTATATTTTGTTGCTCAGCATGATATTTTTCTACTGCTTGTTCAGACTTTTTTAATTTATTTAATAGCGGTTTTAAACGTTTCCGGTTTTCTGCCTCATTTTTACGTTGCTCTTTTCGAGAAATGCCTGAGTCTGTTATATTAACTTTATCAGAATCATCTGCCAGTGACCTTTTTTGCTCAATCATCCATTGCCGGTAGTCATCAAGATCCCCGTCAAAAGGTGTGGCTTTACCATCCGCAACTAAAATTAGCTGGTCTGTTACCGAACGTAATAAATGCCTATCATGCGAAACTACCACAATAGCCCCTTGGTATTCTTGTAACGCCATACTTAATGCGTGGCGCATTTCTAGGTCTAAATGATTGGTTGGCTCATCCAGTAATAATAAATTAGGGTTTTGATAAACCAGTAAAGCCAGCACCAAACGTGCTTTTTCACCGCCTGAGAATGGCTTAACTATTTCAGCAACTTTGTCACCTTTAAAGTCAAAGCCACCTAAAAAATTGCGTAAATCTTTTTCAGTAGCCTGTTTATCTAATTGTTGCAAGTGCCATAAGGGGGATTCATCAAGTCTTAACTGCTCTAATTGATGCTGTGCAAAGTACCCAATATTTAAAGCTTCAGCTGTTTGAAATTTACCTTTTAAAGGTTTCATTTCTGCCGCAAGTACTTTTATTAATGTTGACTTCCCCGCGCCATTAGGACCTAGTAAACCAATTCTATCACCTGGGGTAATTGATAAACTTATATCTCTAAGAATAACTTTTTCAGCATACCCAATCTCTGCTTTTTCAAGCTGCAATAAGGGGTTAGGCATTTTCTCTGGCGGCGGAAAGCTAAAATTAAAAGGTGAGTCTACATGAGCTTGTGAAATAATTTCCATCCGTTCCAGTGCTTTAACTCGGCTTTGAGCTTGTCTGGCTTTCGTAGCCTGAGCTTTAAAACGTGTTATAAAACTTTGAATATGCTCAATTTCACGTTGTTGTTTAACAAATGCAGACTGTTGCAGAGCAAGCTTTTCAGCACGCATTTTTTCAAAAGCAGAGTAATTACCCGTATATATTTCAGCTTTATTGTGTTCTATATGAATAATATGGTCGGTAATAGAGTCTAAAAAGTCTCTATCATGCGATATTAATAACAAAGTACCCGGGTATTTATTTAACCAGTCTTGTAACCAAATAACGGCATCTAAATCTAAATGGTTGGTTGGTTCATCTAACAGCAAAACATCAGATCGACACATCAATGCCTGAGCTAAATTTAAACGCATTCGCCAACCACCAGAAAAAGACTTTACCGCATCATTTTCCTGTCCAGCTGAAAACCCAAGCCCATTCATTAACCGTGATGCACGAGCATTAGCGGTATATCCCCCAATATGATCTAAAGTGCCATGTAGTTCGGCAAGTTTAATGCCATCATTCTGTTGCTCAGCCTGTTCTAAATCAACTTGTAATTGACGTAATTCTTTATCCCCATCAATCACATAATCAATTGCAGAACAATTTTCAGCCGGGGTTTCTTGTGCAACATGTGCTATTTCCAGCCCAGGGGGCATGGTAAAATCACCTTCATCAATATGTAATTGATCGAGTAACACAGCAAATAAACTTGATTTTCCTACACCGTTAGCACCGGTTAAACCAACTTTCTGGCCTTTATGTATAGTAAATGAAGTGTCATTAAACAGAACTCGCGCACCACGGCGCAATGATATATTTTTAAAATTCAGCATCGAAGGATAGGCTAAAATATAGCAATGAAAAGAAGACTTAAAAAACCATTAAACCCAGTATTTAAACCTCAAGATAGATACTTTGTTAATCAAAAAGGGGAGTGGTGGTTTTTTACTGTCGATAAAATTAGCGGCCCATACCTAAACAAGAAGACTTGTGTTGATGCCTGCCGATATTATATTCAGAAAAGAGATGGAGTATTATAACCTAAAATTACAGTTATTCATTATAGGCTAGATAGAGATACCTAGCCTATGTTGTTAGTTCCTGCAATGTTTATTTTTTTTCTTGTTCTAATTCTTTTACTATAACAGGTGTTTCTGCAGTAGTTTTATCTTTTGCAACCTCTTGAGGTAATTGTTCCACCCTATTTCCTTCACCATACAAAACTAAAGCCCCCATAAGCATTGGGACAACTATAAATTGAATCATTAAACGATTCGGTTGTTCAACCCAAAACAATATCCACTTAGGTTTTATCATTCCAACAATTAAAATACCTATTGATAAAACTAATAAGTTAATTGCCCATACTAACATCGGCTCCATAAACCGTTTCCTTCACTTTAAATATTTAACAAGACGTGTATTATTAATAGTTACAGTTTTTTTTGCAACCAGCTACTTGAATTTTTATTATCCAAAATACCCATAACTGCTCATCCCAGCCCCCTGATAATGCGAATAAATATGCTGGTAAACATCCTGGCTCAATAACTCCAGTTCATCATCAGGATAAGGTTCTTGCGGTAAATATTGTAATGACTGGTTAATCGTTACCTTCACCTGAGCGCTCACTTGTGTACTTTCGCGCCAATGCTCTAACTTTAATTTCTCGGCCTTTAAAGTTTCCAATGTCACTTTAGCCACCTTCTTAACGGCATCTTCTTCTTTTTTGGAAAGGGTTGGTTTCTTCAACAAATCATAAAGTGCCAAAGTTTCTTCATCAAGCTCTTCTCGCATGGCACGCTCAAGCTCTGGCGTTAACTCATTTTCCATAAAGTCATTTAAGTTATCAAACGCCTCCTGAACGGCTTTTAAATCTTTCCCCGCATTATAGACTTCAATAATTTCCTTATATTTCTCATAAAATTTTAAGCGGATAGGGTTTTGACTTACCATTTGATCCAGTTTCTTCTCAATCGCTTGTTGTAGATCAAACACCACAGTATTTTTATGGTTCGATTTTGCAAAGGCAGCACGTAATTTATCAAAATCTAAATTACTTAAATCCACATAATCAGAGTCACGTACTTCATTTTTGACCAAGCTGATACTCATATTCACTTCTTGTTGTAACAGCCTCATCACTTCACTAATATCTGCTTTCTTGGTTTTTTGATTTAGCTGTCCGTAAATAGCTTCTATTGCGTTATATTGACGTATAAACGGCTTTACTTGTACTTCAGGATATAAAGCCTTATATTTTCGAAACACTTCCCGCGCTGCCACCTCAAACTGAGTGCGTGTGGTTTCATTTAAGCACACGGCATTAGTGGCTTCGGTAATTTTTGCCAGCTTTATCATGCGGTTTCTGCATTAATCAACGAATCAAGATCAAACTGTACTTCTTGTAAAAACTCAATAACAGCGGTAATAGCAACTTGTATTTCATCGGCCATTTCTGCCAATAATTCCAGCGGTTTTTTAGATTCACCCTTATCAGCACTTCCACCTTTGCCGCCTTTTTTATCCCCTTCACCATAAACCAAATAGGCTTTTTCTAGCTGTTGATACACATTGCCATAATCAACAATCAAACCGTTCTCTTTTTCATCATCATAAACACGGTTAGCCCGCGCGATAGTTTGCATTAAGGTGTGGCCTTGTATGGGCTTATCTAAATAAATAGTTGAAACACAAGGCACGTCAAATCCCGTAATCCACATGGCACAAACAAAGGTTAAACGAAAAGGATTTTCTTCATCCTTAAATTCTTTTTCCAGATCACGTTTTGTCATTTTTTCACGATGCGTGGCAATATCTAGCCCGAGTTTTTCAAACTTCTTAACTTCATTTTGTTCAGAACTGACCACCACACACACTTCTGTTTCTTGCACACGTTTTAGATGTTTTTTTAACTGTAAGGCTTGTTGTTCATCTTCAGC
>JAJRUF010000004.1 GCA_024277935.1 Gammaproteobacteria bacterium | reverse complement strand
CTTGAGTAAAGCGCTTTTGCATTAGCCAAGCAAGCAGTAAAAAGTAACTTGAAAGTTTAAAGAACAGGATAGGTATGCCCTAAATTTAGAAAAAAACTGAAAAATAAGATCCAAGAACAGATAAAGACAAAAAAAGAGGAGGTTATTTTTTTAAAAAATACGAATGAGAATTGTTCGCAAATATAGGGCTGTGAAATTTGGAGTTTTGCAAGAGGCTCTATACAAATCAAATAAAGTGGCCTTATTTAACGCCTGTAATACTTCTGTAAAATCCATTATCACCTCTTTTTAATCTTTTTCTTGACTCTCTCAGTTAGAATTGTACAGCCCAAGAACCGAAAAGATTATAAACTAAGTAATCAAATGAAACCAGTTTAACAAAAAGCAATATACAGAAGTATCAAAATAACCGCAGAGTTCAATGAGAACACCGCTCCTACGTAGATACAAAATTACAAACCTCTTAGGAATGTGTACAAAACTGTCAAGTACAAACCATTCTATCAGTAGCATCAACCAAAGCATCGATCATTTCATCTCCACTGGCAATATGGCCCGCATGAGGTAAAACAATATATTCGGCTTTGGGTAAGGATTTATACAGCCTTAAACCCGCTTCCATAGGACAAACTAAATCATATTGACCATGAATAATAATACATGGAATATCTTGTAGTGGCTCACAGCCATTTAACAGCTGATTTTCAGCAATAAAATATTTATTCAAAGCATAATGCATTTCCATTTGTACCTGCTTTACCATCTTTTCCGTCACATGCACTGGCTTATCCTGCTCCTGATAATCCTGCATTAATGCCACCTGCTCCCCCCAGACAATCCAGGACATAGCGGCTCTTCTTTGAGTGATTTCATCTGCACCAAAGACGGCATTATGCAAACCTTTAATCCAGTCACCCCTATCTGCTTCAGGAATACTATTAAGTAATTGCTGCCATTTCTTAGGGAAAATTCGTCCAACGCCATCCCTTGCAAACCAATCCAGATCCTTTTGTCTGGCTAAAAATACACCACGAATAATCATTCCTAGCACAGAATTTGTATACTGTTGCGCATAAAGCAAAGCCAGCGTGCTTCCCCAGGAACCACTAAATAATAACCACTGCTTGATCTCTAGCTGCTTTCTGATTTGCTCCATATCATCAATTAAATCCTGTGTTGTATTGTGCTCAATTTCACCAAAAGGTAAAGATTGCCCACAACCACGTTGATCCATCAGAATAATATGGTATTTCTTGGGATTAAAAAATTGTCGATGGCCTGGTTTGGTGCCTGAACATGGCCCACCATGTAAAAAAATAACAGGAATACCTCGTGGATTTCCCGATTGCTCAACATAAACAGAGTGCTTGCTATTGGTTTGTAGAAAAAAACGGTGGAATGGTTCTATTGCTGGGTAAAGAGATTTCATTCTGTCCTGTTATCATGCTTGAAAATTGTTAACATCTTAGTGATTTTTTTAACCTTTTTAGTATTCCCCAAGGAGTGAAAAACTGTAATAGATCGTTTAAAATAATCTATCGCAAGAGGATTATTACCTTGTTGCTGATAGAGCACCCCCAATTCTAGAAGAGTTCCTGCGATACCTGATCTTAACCAGTGATTTTTGTACCAAGTCAAGGCTTGCTGTAACTTGTCCTCAGACTCAGTGTATTGTCCTTGTTGCAATAATAGTTTTGCTTGAAAACGCAGTAATCGAGAAGCCAAGCCCTGCTGTTGTTGAGTGACTGATCTTTTTAATACATGCTCAAAACGAAGCAGCCAGAATACTTCATCTTTTTTTTGTTTAAAAGCAATCTCAGTTTGAGTCGCAATCGCAGCTAACTGAATATCTTTAGATAGCTGTTGTTGTTTCTGTCCAAGTACTGATAGCAAAGGCTGTAACAATGATTCAGCATTACCCACTTGTTTATCTTGCAATAAAATTAAGGCATTCAGTAAAGTAATACGTGGCCTATAATTTTCAAGCTTATCAATGCTTACAATTTTATCAGCTAATATTAAATGCTGATAAGCAACTGGAATATTAGCCATCGCTAAAGCTACTTCCACAAGGTTTATATGGCTGCTTAAAACAGCCTTCCTGTTATCCATCCCTTGATACAAAGATAAAGCCCGATTAAATAAATTTTGAGCATTAGGCCAATCTTCATTATGATAAGCCTGAATGGCTTCCTGGTTATAGCTTTCTGCATTCAGAATGCGAGAGGGTTTACTGACAGAGCCCCCACCACAAGCGGTCAACAGTAAAAAAAATATAATAAAATAAACCTTAATCATAACTGGAATGAGGAGGTATTAAATGCTCTGAGGATGGTTTATCTGTAGATAATGGCCATATATTTTGCACACTATCAATTAATTTATCGGTCTTGGATAAGGTTCGTTTGGCTTTAAAAGCAACACCCGGTATTTCTTCTAACTCACCATTTACGAGTGTTAGTGCCTGTTTAGCCTGTGCAATAATGGCATTAAGCTCTGTCACCATTTCAGGAAGACCTTGAGATGCTACTCGTGCATCTTTACTAATATACTGTATATCATGCAGAACCGGTTTAAGCTGAACAAGCCTTTGTTTTGCTACACTTATAATCCCTTCCGCTTCTGACAGTATTTCTGCACCCGACTTTACCACCACTTTTAATTCTTTCTCAACGCCCTTATCAAAGACAGCGGCTCCCAAGACGCCATGCCCAGAGGCAATTTGCCCAACAATTTCATGTATATTACCCAAAGTTTGCTCCACCTTTGGCAAAAAACCCTCAACTTTATCAAATAAATTCTTGTTATTTGCCAGTTGAATCAGATTTGCAATGCCTAACATCAAATCATTTAATGACGGGGTTTCCTGTGCTGGGATTGTTGCCCCTGCTTGTAAAATAGGTGCATCAATTAATCCGGAGTTTATCTCAATCTGGGCATTACCAATATTGGTTAAGCGGTTTACCAATGCTGTTGCCCCTTTTCGAATAAACTGTCGCTGGCCTTTATAAATTTCAAGAGTGACTCTTATTTTATGATCATGAGTAAGAGTAAGGTTTGAAACACTTCCAACTTCTGTTCCTAATGCAGTAACAATACTACCCAGACTAATACCATCGCTACTATTCACTTCAATATAAAACAACACTCTTTTTTCAAATAAATGCTGATTATTAACACTAATAACGATAAAACTTAATAATAATATAAAGCCAAAAAATACAAAAAAACCAACCCAGCGTTCTCGCTGCTTATAACTCATCTGATGAGTATAGGGTTCGCTACCCTTTTCAGTCTGTTTATTCATAATAACTGCCTTTACCTAGACCATTATAAAGCATTCAACAAGTCACGAATTTCCGGGTCTGAGGTCAACAAAAATGATTCCCAACTATTAAAACGAATGGTTTTATTTTCAGATATATAAATAATCTGCTGAGCATACCTTTCTAAAAACCGTGGATACTGTAATCCACCTATCATACACACCGTACGATTCAATTTATACCGACCCAATAAATCTGCCATTTTCTCACGCTCTTTAGCGCCTAAATCATTAAAAGGCACATCTAAAAAAAGAATTTCCGGATTCAGAATCAAAGCGCGTGCCAACGCTAATTGTAAGCGTTGAAAACTATTAAGCGCTGCTGGGTAGCTTGTCGGATCAAATTCACAATTTATCTCCTCCAATATGGCTCTCGCTTTATTTGTAGCTTGAGCAAAAGATAAATCAGTATGATACAAAGCAGGTAACATAACATTCATCAAACCATGTTGTACTGATAACAAAGGTGCAGTACCTGAAAGGTAGCCAATCTTTTGGCGAAATTTTTGCCAGCCATGTTGATCAAGTTCTGAAACCTGCTGCCCAAGAATACTAACCCAACCTTTTACCGGTGTTGAAATACCAGCTAACATCTGCAAATAGACTCTTAACTGAGCGCGATGCGGCCCCACTAAACAACTTAGTGTTGATGGTTCTAATTGACAGCTTAAAGGTAGCAATGGAAAATTAATTTCCGTGGTATAAGGAACGGCTACATGTGTCTTTATTCCTGCTTGATACACCTTATTCATAAAGTAAAAATTATAAAATAACCATCTACTAATAATAAAAATACAATACTTCTGACAATTGCCTTTTGCATTTGCTCAGACACTTGAGTAGGCGAGTTTCTTACTGAGAACCCATGAAAACAGGCAACAGTTCCTATTATCAAGCCAAATAAACAGTTTTTAAGCATAAAAATAAACAGGCTATTCATACTAACCAGGCTTAATAACTCTGAGATTGATTTTTGGGCTGACAAATCATAAATCAGTGCACTAAAAAGCATCCCAAAAAACAACATAATAGCCGAAAAAAAAAGAGCTAATATAACCTGGCTAATCAGCATAGAAACGATACGCGGCAATACAAAATAATCATTTATATCGATACCTAAATATTCTAAAGGTGCCACTTCTCCCCTTATTTTTATATTACCCAAATCAACTACAATAGCCGAGCATGAACGACCAATCATCACAAAACCAGTAATGAGAGGCCCCATTTCACTCAATATCAACCTAGCAAGCATTTGAATAAGATCATTAGCACTGGTTATTGAAGCCATAATAAAGACCAACTGCGAGGCAATAACCATACCGACAAACATAGCAAGAAATGAGATTATAGCGGTGGCATTAATACCCGTTAACACAAGTTGATCCAGAAAAACTGAATACACCGCCCTGTTAAAAACATTACGATGTGGCTTCCAAATAGAAAAGGTATGTACTAAGAAATAGGTTAAATCAATTACATATAAAAATAGCTCAATACATTGATGACCAATTTTACCAAAAAAATTCATATCCTAATTTATGTACAACATCATATACTTCACGCGTCCACAATTGTGAAATTCATAAAATGCTAATTTTTGTCGATAGTAAAGATAAAAGCTACAAAAAAGTGACGCGTAAAGCTGTCCGCTAGATTTTTTTGATATATGTCACTATACTACACGTACTTTAATCTGTACATGTTATTAATGAGACTCTTATGGACGCTATAAGCTATACCACTGTTCGCGCAAATTTATCTAAAACCATGGAGCAAGTTTGTAATGACCATGCGCCTATAATTATTACCCGAAAACGTGAGTCTCCTGTTGTAATGCTTTCTTTGGAAGATTATCAGGCTATGGAGGAAACAACATATTTACTCCGTTCCCCTGCTAATGCTCGAAACTTACTAGAATCAATTGCCGCACTTGAAGAAGGTAAAGGGGTTAAGCGAGAATTAATTGAATGAATCTTACCTTTGCACCTAAAGCATGGGACAGCTACCTTTATTGGCAAAAAACTGATAAAGCCATAGTAAAAAGAATTAATACTCTAATTAAGGATATTCAACGAACCCCCTTTAAAGGAATAGGTAAGCCTGAACCTTTAAAACATGCTTTATCTGGCTTTTGGTCACGACGTATCAATGATGAGCATAGAATTGTCTACAAGGTGACTGAAGACAATATTTTAATTGCTCAACTTCGTTATCACTATTGATACACATAACCATAGATTATAAAACTGTAAAGCGGGCTAAAGTCCGCTCTACAAAACCTTAATATTTAAACACTACGGGCACAATAGTCACCAACAATAAAGTGGTTCCCATGGTCACTAAAGGCAATAAAATTTTCTCATGCCGATACCAAAAACTATCCCCTTCTAAAGCCGCTTTTGCAGTTTCTTCATGACCTACCATTTGCCTGGTTAATAAATGATTAAGAGCAACAGGAGGCGTAAGATAACCCAGCTCAAATGCAACCAATGTAATCATCCAGAAATGTACTGGGTTAATGCCATTATTATAAGCAATTTGTGCAATGCTACCCGATACTAAAACGACTGCGCCAAAGGGGTCCATCACCATTCCTATCCCCACCAGAACAACAATTAAGAAACTTAATGTTAACCAAACCGAAGAAAAAGTATCAGGTATATTATTTAAAAAACCAGAGCGTTCAATCACCCCACCCAAAGCAAAAGACAAGCCCATTAACATCAATAAAGCACCAATATGAACACTGGATTCAGATGATGCCATTCTTACTGAGTATTCAAATTTATGTCCTTCCGGCTCTGATGCAGCAACTTGTACCACCTTTACAAATACTTTTTCATAAATAATAAGAGCAAGGATAATCACCGGCAAAATCACTGGTGCAGAAAACGCATCCATTTTTACACCCAATATTAAAAAATAACAAAAATAGATAAATAATACGATCCCCACATAAGGCAATAAAGGGACTAAGGCTAATAAAAAGGGTTTATACGCTTGTTGTACAGGTGCTATATGCATTTTTTCACGCTTACTAAGCCATGCAAAAATAAAGAAAACCACCGAGGTCGTCATAAAAACCTTCAAGCCCCAACTAAAAAGCTGATCAGTTACTACTTCTTTATTTAAAGCGGCAATCAATACCACCAGTAAACATGGCCGCAGTACAACACCGGCACTTCCCGTCATCGCCGTTGCAGCCAAGGCTAATTGCCTGCGCGCACCTACCCGGCGTAACTCTTCATAGACAATAGTTCCCATTGCAATAATGATAATACCCGAAGCACCTGTATAAGCAGTAGGGACAGCCATAACAATAATAGCGACAAAAGCCAGTAGCTCTGCTGACATTTTCCAGGGTATAAAAATCTTAAAGACCAAATCACCCAACTGAGTACGCTTTAATAACATCCCCACCCAAATATATAAGCCAATATTAAGAAATAGACCCGCTTGATCAAATAACAGACTAAAAAAAATGGCAGGGCCTGCCCAATGAGCTTCAAGCAAGAAAAAATACCCAGCAACAAAATAGCTCATAAAAATATACAGGGGAATAGTCAGTAATGACTTTAGCCAATGGCCATGATTATGCACAACATTAGATAAATGAGGCTTAGTAAGCTGTAAAAGATTAGCCGCAATTAAGCTGGTAAAACCAATCAGCAACAAAAGATGTATCTCGGGATGATCAACAGTACTGGCAGACAAATAGAGTGTTTTTCTATAGCACCAGGCTGAAAACAGCATAATACTATTACCACTCAACTGGGCAATAGTGGATAGATAATGATCTTGTAGCGTGATAATAGGCCTAAAAGCAATATGATGCTGCTTTAAGGTACTGGTTACTGCACAAATAAAAATAGTCAGTAGCAATATCATGCGCTGTTTTTCTAGGGCATATAAACTGAATTTAGCAACACTTTTTTCCAGAGCACGAAAAGCAACAACAGCTACCGTCACTCTCGCCTGATTTTGCTCGGCCACTTTATATTTATCTACACAGAGTTTACGCGCGCCTTGTAATGACAATAATGCAGCATTTCGGTCAAAGGGGCTTTCATCAAACAAACTAGCTATTCCACTAGAATCAGCAGACTCGGCTTCAAGCTTTTTTAATTGAGCCTCTATATCGGGATTAGGGTTACAGTCTGGCGTAGGTATATCAGCCCTAAGGATAAAATAATCATGCCAAATAAGTTCTCCTAAATCGAGTAAGCGAGCATGAATCAGCCCACCATTACCCGCAATGATTACTGACAGTAAGAGAAAAAAAACAGGTAAAGTTGATAGCCATTCACGGCAACTACGAAGTTTAACAAGGCATTTCAAATTCATATCATTCTGTTGTAGCCTTTTTTATAAAAAACATCATGACTATTAGTGAATAGATTATGCGGTTTTATATTTGTAGGAGCAGCTTTAGGTAGTGAGCTGTGGATTATAAATTAACACCCGGTAACTTGATTCTCTACTCTTTATCTTGTGCAGTGCACTCTGCTAATGAAGAATCTTTTTTACAGCGCACCATCCGCATTAACTTTAAGGTTTTAGCGTTATAAATACCTTTGTCTCGCAACCTGATTCGCGATTGTCTAAAAACTTCAAGATAGCCTGCTTTATCAGCATTTGGAATAGTAATCCATAATTTTTTAGGGATTTTACTTTCGTATTTATGAATTAACTGCACAACTGAATCAAATTGAGTTAAAGCATATTCACGAGACAGTTGACCAAAGCCAGTAGGAAATTCAGATTTTCGAATAAGTATTTGCCCAGTTAATTGCACTAATGAAAAATCAATAATACCGCCATTAGGCTCTAACCCTTTATAAAGCTCCATAGCTTCATAAACAATAGCAGGGCCATAAGTCACATCAACAGAACCATTATTAAACTTACTATACATATTAGCGATAGAAGAGCCAACAGGTGATGCTCCCACAAAAGAGACCATTTCAACTTGTGCAGGGTCAGAATCTAAAATAGCAATACGTTTACCCGCCAACTCCCCCACCGTATCAATAGAACGGTCATTAACAAACATATATGCTGCGCCACCGGGGAAAATACCCGCAACCTCATATGGCTCGGCAAGCATTAATTTGGCCGCTTTTTTTGAACTAATAGTCGCAATAACTGTTTTTAAATGATCATAGCTTGGTATTGCACCAATGGCATCTAAACTGCCGGTAAAAGAATTAAACTGTCTTGCCCTAATACCCGTAAGACTTACTGCATCACACAGACCCGATTTAAAATCTTCTGCCGCCACTCGCTCATTGGTATAAGGCTTAAGTTCAAGCTCGACACCCCAGGCCAGAGCTACCGTTTTATAATCTTTCATCTGCATAAAAACCGGCCCATTTGCACCCAGCAAATCAAAAACACACATTTTTTTAGCCGCAGCCTGAACAGTATTAGTTGTCGTTATAAAACTAATAAACATTAATAAGCTAACTAATATTTTTTTACATAAAATCATCTCTCTTTCCTTTGCCATATAAGCTAAAAGTTAATCCATAATTTACACTAATACAGCCGCAGGTAGTAGGGTACGCACTGCGTAACCTACACAATGGTTGTCATGTATTGAGAGCAGTCTAATTCTGGATAATTAATTTTTCCATCGCCCTTACTTAATAATTTAAAGAAACTCATCAACATCTACAGTATCAACTTGCTTTATTGGGTCATCCCAAAAAAAGCCTATTTTTCCAATCGGAGTGCGTTTCCCGGTTGCTTCTGTCCATAAGCGATCAGAAATAGCTTGGATTTGTAAATTAGCTACTTGATTCAAACTTTTATAGCGTTGACTCATAGCTGTTTGCTTAAACTTTGTATAATCTCGGATAATTTTTTTAACCTGCTTAATATCACCTTGCCCCAAGTATGCTTGAGCGGCCAATAAGTAAGGCATTTTAATACCTTGATGCAAACCAATCTGCATGGAATGTTGTAAAATTTGTTGTGGGTTTTTATCAGCAGGAATATGACCAGGAGTCGTTATCCAAATTGCAGCCTGAATCGCTTCTGGCACGCCCCACCATTTTTTATTATCTAAACAACTCGCCCCTCTGCTCACTTTAGTCGCAATATCTAAAGGCACACCGGCCATACCCTCCGAAGCCACATCATTTAACAGTGCCTGAATTCCATTGGCAAGGCCTAACAGCCAATATAACTGCTCCCTATCATTGGAAAAATCGGGGCATTTTAATCCCGGCTCAACAAAGGCTTTGATCAAGTATTGATAACCTTTAAATTGTCTCTGAGCTGCCAAGCTGAGTAATCGTTGCTGAGCAATATGGGCATCTTGTGCTGCCGTTGCATTTTTAGCGTAAATAGCTCGTAAATAACGTAAATTCTCATTTTGAGCTTTAAATTCGGTACAATTTCCTGCCATTAAATAAAATAGAATAGCCAGTTGATCGGGAGGGGTTGTGACTTGTGAAAAACTTAATAGAAAAGGTGAAAAAGACTCGGCCATTGAACAAGTTAAGGCAATATCATCTGCCGCCAGCATATAAGGTACGCCCTGGTCTTCTGCATAGCTAATCATTACATTGCCAGTGCCTTTATAAACGAGAGAACAGCCGTTTAATACGATTAACAAACAAAATACAAAAAAATAAGGGGTATTTTTTTTCACTTTTTCTCCAAAAGGATGTAACTTAATATTGCCATCGCTCCCATGTTCTGTGTCACTGCCATTGACTTAAGCATTTCGCGTAGGATGTGCTGACGACAGGAAGCGCATCAATGATACAAAGATGCGCTTCGTACCTCAGCACATCCTACGGTTTTTCCTTAAGTCAATGGCAGTGACACAGAGCGTGGGAACTATTAAATTAAAACATTTAAAACCAGACTTACGCGGCTCTTTGTTGTACATGCAAGTTAAGCATACTTTCTATACTTAAGTGATAATCAAGCCCCGGCCATTCTATTCCCGTACCTCGGCAAATAAAAAGATAATTTGTAATTTCCTTAACAGGTGCTTCTTGTAACTCTTTATACCAGCCCATTGGTGTAGAAATTAAACGTCCATCCTCTAATTCGACATGAAGATAGCGATCATCAAAATGTACAGCCTTACCTTTAACTAAAATATTCATCCCACTCCCTCTCAAAGTTATCTTTATACTCAGCTATTATTTGTAATGCCTTTTTAATATCTTTGGGCTTCATATAACTATTAACAACGCGTAACTCAGTTAATTCAATTTTAGCAAAATCACCACCATAAAGCACATGGACATGTTTTGGCTCATGCTCATTTGCATAGAAAAAGAATTTAAAACCGTTTAGGTTTAGTAATGTCGGCATAAACGTAAAAAACAAATATTTGCCATCGTTCCCACGCTCTGCGTGGGAACTATTAAAAAATCTGCTTTATATTTTAGAAACAGTCTCATTCAACTGCTTACTAATAAAAGTATTTAAACTTAAGCCGGCTTGTTTTGCCTTAACAAATAACTTTCTATGTAATTCAGGGTTAATTCGCATCACAAACTGGCCTGAAAAGGGTTTATTGGGCTCTTTATTCTCAGCCTTACAGTCTTCAATATATTCATCAACAACAGCGTGAAAGGAGGCTTCTACTTCAGAAACATCATTTCCATCAAAAACTAAAAGATCACGCGTATTAATGACCTCTCCAACAAAAGTTTCATCCTCGTCACTATACTTTATAATAGCCTCATAGCCTTTGTATTTCATCACGCCAACCCTTTCTCTATAAATAATTTACGAATAGCACGGATTTGATAAGGCTTTAGTTCTTTTTGAGGATGCGGACTATGTATATTTAGAGAAAATCCCCCTAAAGTAATGCGTACTCTTGAGCCATCACCTTGCTTAAGCTGACCACCTACAGCAACAATTAATTTTTCAACATCCGTCCATTTAATATTTTTCCTTATCGGATTATCAAATAAACTTGAAAATATTTTTTGTTGTTTACTATTCATAATCAAAAGATACTACAAATTAGTATCACTGTAAACTTTAGTCTTTCGTCTTTCGTCTGCCCCACTTTCCTGCAGGCATAAAAAAAGGGAAGATTTTTACACCTTCCCTTTTTGGGTTTTGCTAAGTTAAATAAACCTTAGAAGTTGAAACCTAGAGAACCACCTAATGTGAAGCCATCGGTATCTACACCATCGATATTATCGAAAGAGTGATGATAACGACCATCAACACCGGCTACAATACCACTAAATAGTGCATAGTTCACACCGGCACCAAATTGCATCCCTGTATTTAACACAGTAATTGCATTTGATGGTGGGCTAATAATATTAATATCTAAACCTGCTGGAATAATCCAAGGTGTTAATTTACTACCCTGCATAAATTTAATCTTAGGTGCGATACTAATTCTTAATTGGTTAACATCAGCAGTTTTTGTATTTAGCGTTAAGTTTTTAGTACTTGCACCTGAACCAATTGCCACAGCATTAAGAGATCCCGCATTATTTTTATTATTACCTAAATGCGTATATTCAACACCCACTTCCATCGCTAAAGCCGTATCATCCATAAAGCCGAACAAGTCATTAGTAGTATTAAAATCAATAGCACCACCATAATAATAGGCATCTCTATCTACTTTTAAGCTACCCAAGCCACCAGTACTGGTTCCATTACGGTTATCATTAAAATGCGCCCAACCACCACGGAATGCAATTAAATTATCTTTAGCTACTATTTGAACAGGTGCATTTTTCATAGAAGCCATCCATTGATCCAACTCTTGTACTTTAGTTGAATCGGCAGCATTAGCCGCTACTGTTTTTACACGGCTTAATTCAGCTTGCATGGCTTGCATCATAGCTGCCATTTGGTCAACTTGTGCTTGTAATGCTGCTGTTTTTTTAGCATTTGCGTCTGCTTGTGTTTGAGCAGCCGCTTGCGGAGAAACCAACGCTCCAGCCAGTGTTAATGTCGCTGTCGCTACGCTCAACGCAATTTTTGTTTTTTTGATCATTGATTTCTCCCTCATAGAGATTATTATTGTTAGACTTAATTTGCTGAAATACAACAAAAGTAATTCACGGGAGTAATAGTAGCAGGTAATTCAATTCCATACAAGCTTTAAGTTAGTTTTTTTATTTATTATATTTCAACAGGTTATAAGTCTTTTCTAATATTTAACCTTTATTTGTACCTATAAAACAACTAATTATTCTTTGTTGTAACTGTTGTATACTATGCCTTGCTTACTTTTTTCAAGCCTGTTTACTTAGCACCTAACAACTTAAAGCCAATCATTTGTAGAGCGTACTTCAGTCCGCAAGAACTTATCAATATTGTTGCTATTGAGGACTGAAGTCCGCTCTACAGCTTTATAATTATATTTAATAACTCCCTTTAAACCTTATGACTCAAACTTCAGAAATTACTATTATAGGTAGCGGTGCAATCGGCTTATTAACCGCTAGAGAATTTGTTAAAGCCGG
>JAJRUF010000081.1 GCA_024277935.1 Gammaproteobacteria bacterium | reverse complement strand
TTTCTTGTTTATTTTAATACCCTAAAATTATGCTATCTACAACGGAACATGTTACCTGTAAAAACTGTAGTTTAGATAATATTTGCTTTCCTCGTGGCTTATCCCATGATGAAATCAATCACATTAGCCAAGTTATTAAAGCAAAAAAAATACTCCATAAAGGTGAATATATCTTCCATGAAGATGATAAGTTTAGAGGAGTATTGGCGATTAAATCAGGTACTGCAAAGTTAGTAAGCAATGACCATCATGGCAATGAGCATATACTTAATATACTTTTACCGGGGGAATTATTAGGTTTTGATGGATTCTATAATGATACATACCGCTGTTCCGCTATTGCACTAGATACACTCAGCTTTTGTGAACTCCCTGTGCAAAGTATGGAAAATCTGTTTAAAAATATCCCTAGCTTAACTAAAGAACTTTTTCGTCACAGTAGCGAAAAAATGAATGAAAATAAGAATTTTATTATTTTAAGTAAGCGACCTGCAGACGAAAAATTAGCTTTTTTCTTGATGAGCCTTTCGAACCGCTTAAAAAAACGTGGTTTTTCTGCTACTGAGTTTACCTTATCACTCACTCGTCAAGAAATAGGTAACCACCTCGGTTTGGCATTAGAAACAGTAAGCCGTATATTAAAAAAGTTTCAGCAGGACGGCCTTATTCAGATCAAAGCCAAACAAGTTAAAATCTATAATATAGCAAAACTCAATGCTATCTTTAAATTTATCGAATAACTTATACGCCTGTTTGCGTGCCTCGACAACTGCTCCTGCGTTGTTCTACCTACACACATCCTTGTGTTAGTTGAATATGAACAAAAACCGTGCGCATTCCTAATTAATTTTTTATCCCAATTCCTTTATGCAATAACAATAAACTAAAAAGGGTTAAAAACACAATAAAGCCTCCCGTAATAATAAAAGAAACCTGAATATCAATATCGCTTACTCCAATTAAGCCATATCGGAATGCGTTAATCATATACAGAATAGGATTTGCCAACGATATTTTTTGCCAAACATCAGGTAACATTGAAACTGAGTAAAAAATACCGCCTAAATAACTTAACGGGGTTAATACAAAGTTAGGAATAATTGAAATATCATCAAAACTATCTGCAAAAACGGCATTAATAAATCCAGCTAAAGCAAATACTGTTGCCGTTAAGAAATAGACTGAAATTGTTATCACATAATTATTGACTGTAATATGAGTAAACAATAATGAGATACAAGTGACAACAATACCCACTAATAAGCCTCGCGCAATCCCTCCTCCAACATAACCAAATAAAATCACCCAGTTAGGTATGGGGGCAACCAGTAATTCTTCAATATTTCTTTGAAACTTAGTTGAATAAAAAGATGAAACAACATTAGCATAAGAATGACTGATGACAGACATTAAAATAATGCCAGGAACAATGTAGTTCATATAGCTCACACCATCAATGCTACCAATGCGATCCCCCATTAATTTGCCAAAAATCAAAAAATATAATGCTGTAGTAATGGCTGGTGGTAATAATGTCTGCGGCCATATTCTAATAAAGCGGTAGATTTCCTTTTTTATAATGGTATAAAAGGCAATAAAACTATTCATTAACTAAATCCATAAATAATTGTTCAAGACGATTTGTTTTATTTTTTAAACTTAGCACCGTTATGTTTTTTTCTGTGAGTTGCTGAAACAGTAAATTTATATTTTTTCCTTTAGGGACAGTAACATGCAAAGTTTTTTGATTAATAAGTTCACATTCATAGTCCTCTATTTTTGGGGCTTCATTAATAGGGTTTATCAAATCAAGTACAAAATGATCCTTATTGACTTTGGCAAGCAAGTCACTCATACCTGATTTTTCGACAATCATTCCATCATTAATAATGGCTATATTTCGACATAAACTTTCCGCTTCTTCTAAATAGTGAGTGGTTAAGATAATCGTTGTCCCCTGTTGATTAACTTGTTCCATCATCTTCCACATAGAACGCCGAATCTCTATATCTACACCTGCTGTAGGCTCATCTAAAATCAGCAATTTAGGTGAATGGACTAAAGCTCTGGCTATCATCACCCTCCTCTTCATTCCCCCTGATAAACGCCGCGAAACTGTATCACGCTTATCCCAAAGAGACATTTGCTTTAAACATTTTTCTGCATTTTTTAATGCTTGCTTATTGGGTATTCCATAATAACCCGCCTGATTAAGTACAATATTTTTTACCGTTTCAAATTGATTAAAATTTATTTCCTGGGGTACTAAGCCAATACATGATTTAGCTTTAGCATTTTGTGTTTTTAAATCATAGCCAAAAATACTGACGGAACCACTGGTTTTATTGACTAAAGAACTGATAATGCCTATTGCAGTTGATTTACCGGCTCCATTGGGACCCAGCAGTGCAAAAAAGTCACCCTTTTCAACTTCAAGGTTTATGCCCTTTAAAGCCATAAAGCCATTACTATAAGTCTTTTTTAAATTTTTAATTGATAGTGCATTCATAGTAACTAATACTTAACGAAAGCTGAAAAATGAGTTAAATTAGTGGATTAAATAAAAGTCCAGCGAAAATTACCCAGTAATTTTATCAGATTTTTTATTTCTGACTCAAAAAACAGGATAAAACCGTGACAAACTCATTTCCCTCAAGTGTTGCCGCTATAGACTTAGGATCCAATAGTTTTCATATGATTGTATGTAAACTAGAAGATGGCAAACTACGCACAATAGATCGTCTTAAAGAAATGGTTCGCTTAGCTTCGGGTCTCGACGACAATAAAAATCTCAATGCAGAAACCCAACAAAAAGCATTAGCCTGTTTGCAACGCTTTGGCCAGCGAATTGATAATTTTCCTGCCGGTAGTGTTCGTATTGTGGGTACAAACACCTTACGTACAGCAAAAAACTCTCAAGAATTTATAGCTAAAGCAGAAAAAGCTTTAGGTCACCCTATTGATATTATTGCGGGTATAGAAGAAGCTCGTCTTATATACCAAGGGGTAGCCAATAGTTTAGGGAGTAATGCTGACTCACGGTTTGTTATGGATATAGGGGGCGGTAGCACCGAATATATTATTGGTATTGATGATGTTGCTCATACCAAAGAAAGTTTACATATGGGTTGCGTTACTGTCAGTAACAAGTTTTTCCCTGATGGTGCTATCAGTAAAAAAGCATTTAAAAAAGCCGTCCTTTTTTGCCAGCAAAAACTAGAGCCCTACCAAAGAATCTTTAATAGTCATCGCTGGGATGAAGCTATTGGCGCATCAGGTAGTATCCGCTGTATCCATAAGGTACTTATAGCGACCCAATGGAGTAACAATGGAATTACCCAGGAGGGATTAGATAAACTCGTTAGCCATATTACTCAATGTGATCATATTGATGAGCTAGATTTGCCTGAGTTAAGTGATGAACGGTTACCTGTTTTTTTAGGAGGTGTCGCGGTTTTATATGCCACTTTTAAAAAATTAAATATTGATCAGATGACCGTATCTGACGGAGCACTGCGAGAAGGCTTGGTAAGTGATTTATTAGGTCGTATTTATGACCATGATATCCGTTCAAAAACAGTAGAAACACTCGCTGAGCATTATCATACTGACCATGAGCACTCAGACCGTATCAATCAAACAGTGGAAAATATTTTAAACCAACTGGATTCCAGTTGTTTTACCCAGAATGATAGAAAAAATATCACTCAATTTCTTAATTGGGCCGTTTGTTTACATGGTATAGGTCGAGATATTGCCCATAGCCAATACCATAAACATAGTGCATATATTATAGAAAATGGTGACCTGGCCGGTTTTTCAAGGCAAGACCAACATTTATTAGCGACACTTGTTCAAACCCATCGGAAAAGTTTTCATTATCACGGTTTAAAAAATTACCAGAACCTTGGAATAATGATGCTCGGTATTTAACTATTATTTTACGACTTGCTATTTTAATACATCGAAACCGCCATACTCAAAATACCCCTAAGTTTACTATTGTAATAAACCACGCCAGCATTAAACTCAATTTTATCGATAACTGGTTAAGTAGCGCCCCTTTGACCCAGGCTGACTTAGAGATAGAAGCTAAATATTTAGCGGCGGCTGATTACAAATTAATTTATTCTTAATAGGCAAAGGGAATGAAGCAATTTATCCAACTTGTGCTATTCCCCTTATTTACCCCACTTCGCCTGTTTTTCTTTATTTTTTCAGCTATTCCATTATTGGCAGCCGTTATTTTATTTTTTGCTATTGAAGAAACACCTATAACAAAGAGTCGTTGGGCCTTTAATCATGGTGATATTCAAAGAGCCAAAGATATTGTTAGCAATGCAAACTTAAAAAGGCAGAAAACCATAAAACTTAATGAAAAAGATCTTAATATTGCCTTAAGTTACTTATTAAATTATTACATACCTAGCACATCAAAAATTACAATTGCAAATGGACAGTTACAATTTAAATTTTCCTTATTATTAGATAAAAACCCATTTGGAAACTACCTTAACTTTAGTTTTAATTTAACAAAACATGTAGGCTATCCAGTTATTAATACTTTGCAGATTGGGTCAATAAAAATAGCAGATGAGTTAGCAGGCTTGATTATTGAAAATATCATTGAATACACCCCTTTAAAAGAATTTTATATTCTTACCTTACAATATATTAGAGAGCTACAAATTCAGCCTAATGGGGTGTTAATCAGTTATATGACTTCTGATGACCCTAGTTTAAAATCAGTGCTCAACCTTAATAATAAAAATTATAATTCCGTTCTTTTTTATCAACGAAATATCACTACCATTATTGCAAAACATAACCCAAAATGGCGTTTATCTTTAGCAGAATTATTACAACCCTTATTTCTAAAGGCTTTTCAACGCTCAACTATAGATACTGCAATTGCTGAGAATAGAGCGGTTCTTATTGCTATTAGTACATACGTCAATAAAGCAGAAATCCAGGCTCTTATCCCTTTTGATATTGGTCCCGCCACACAACGCCAATATTCAGCATCTTTATATAGAAGAACAGATATGGCTAAACACTTTATGGTATCAGCCGTATTAGCAGCAACGGGTGCAGAATCCTTAGCAACCTTTTTAGGACAAGAAAAAGAACTTACTGACTCCCATCACGGTAGCGGTTTTAGTTTTATTGACTTAGCGGGTGATAGAGCTGGCTTATATTTTGGCAAAACGGCTATAGCATCCCCCTCTAAGGCCCGAAGACTGCAAAAAATAATGGCTTTTATAAAAGACTATACTGCCTTTATGCCTGAAGTAAGAGACCTCCCTGAAAATATGACTAATAAGGAATTTAAACAACGATTTGAGTCTGTTTATAGTGTGAAGTACCAAACAATGTTAAAAAAAATAGATAATAGAATAGCAAAGCTCCCCATTTATCAACCATAACAGTGCAAACAAATTAAAATATATATTTTATGAATAAAGAGAAAATAATGACCGAATTTAACCATGTAACCATTATCAAAAAAGCCAATATTTATTTTGATGGTAATGTCAGTAGTCGTACTATCAAATTTGCAGATGGGTCGACTAAAACACTTGGGTTTATGTTGCCAGGTGAATACACTTTTAATACTACAGCCCCAGAAATCATGGAAATAATTGAGGGTGATTTGCAAGTATTATTGCCTGAAAATAATGATTGGCAAACAATCAAAGGAGGTGAATCCTTTAACGTCCCTGCCAATGCTAAATTTACCGTAAAAATACAATCTCCTACAGATTATTGCTGTTCTTTTATTAAATAACAAAGAAGAAAGTAGGAGGATAAAATTTGTTAGCTATCTAGGGAAACCACAAGGGCTTGCCCCTACTTTTTAAATAAGGCCTACCTTAACATTGGTTCATCAATAAAAGAGTGACAGTAATATTTATGACAACAATGATCTCTGAAGTTTATGATGCTTTTATTTCAGCAAGTGCGAATGAAGAAAAAGCAAAAAAGGCAACAGAAGCAGTTGCAGATCATGAAAAACGCTTCGATCCATATAGACAAGGAATTAATCGTTCTTAAACGGGTGATGGGGGTTATGATAACGGGGGGGGGATTTCTTTGGTATTAAAAGCATTCTTTATATAAACCTGTATGAGCAATCCCTTGTGGTTGCCCCCTCCCCCTCTTGTGATTACACCCATGTTTTGTAAAAAGGGCACCCACAAGGGATTGCCCCTACCATTATTATCAATCGTTTCAAATTGCATGGTCTGTTCAATTTCGTATTTTATGAATTTATCGCATCCTATAAGATACGGTTAATCAAGATAATATTGATGCATCCGCGAGGTTTGTTGTTTTCTCAACGATAGAGAGTGGGAGTGATAAAAAATTTAACCTGACGATTATTGTCACAATAAGACCAAATTGATAAAAATTATTACTTAATCTTCCATTTATTTGAATAAAATTTTTTAATATAAAGCCTTTGTACAAAATAAAATCTATTTTAAAAACTGATTACACTTTATGTATACCAAGGTATTAACCACTTTAAAACAATACACACAAAAAATATTGACAGCACTAAAATTAGTTTTGGCACAAACCCTGCTTTATCCTAATTGAGATTTATCTCTATCTTAAACTTAAGCAAGGAAACAAAATGAACAATCAAAAATCACAACAAGGTTTTACCTTAATCGAATTAATGATCGTTGTAGCGATCATTGGTATTCTGGCTTCTATCGCGATTCCAGCTTATCAAGACTATGTGACTCGGGCAAAATGGTCAAAAGCGATCAGTGCAGTAGAAGCAATAAAATTAGCTGTTGGCGAATGCTTAAATGACAACAGTGGCTCTCTTACTGCTTGTGACTCATCGCTTGGCACTAGTGGCGATCTACAGCCCTATGGAATTACTGCCGCTCCTTCAGTTGCAATAGCTGGAGGTGCAACAATAACTATGGCAACCAACTCAAAAATTCATCTTGTAGGTGATTCAGGCCTTGCTTCATGCGTCTTTGACTTGACTCCATCTATTACTACAGGCACTGGTACTATAGGATGGACTCCTGTTTATGTATCTGGTGGTACTGCTTCAAAATGCAAAACTTATATTAAAGGTGCAAGTTAATAGATACTTGACTTAACAACAAAAAGTCCTATTCAATTGAATAGGACTTTTTGTGCCTGATATAATAGTTGACTTTAAAAAACTATTTATGCCAATAATTGCTTTAACTATTATATAAAGACTAAATATTCTTACTCCTGTACTCCTTAAATATTAAAAATAATTACTACTCTAAGGTAAAAATAGAGGATGCAAAATAATCTGCTTAAATTTTCTGCCAGGAGTATTGTTCAGTCTCTTTTTTTGCTTCTCATCGGGGCTTATCTGATTTTTGCTTCCAGTTTAAGTTTATTGGCATTTGATGGAAAACGCAGTATTGAATTGCTGTTAATCAGTTTGGCATTATTAAATACCTGTGTCGCTTCTATCCCAGTAAGTGACTCCCTTTATTTTAATTTGGCAGGCAGACAACAACGTGTGCTTGTCGTGATAATGCTACTACTTGTCCTTTCCTGTTTATACTCGGCAAATCATAACCGTGCTTTTCTGGAGGCCAGCCTTTACCTAGGGTTATTTTTTTTCTGTTTATTCCTAGCTAAAATAGCTAAAGAAAAACCTCACTCTATCCAAGTATTCTTTTTTATCACCTTTGCAGCAGCGGCTTTACTCTATCAAACCAATTTTTTTAGTGCTTTTTTAGCCTCATTTATAGAAAATATCCCCTTACAATGGCCCGAGCCCTTTAGTGGATTTTCAAATGTCCGGTTTTTCAATCAATACCAAATCTGGTCAATTAGTTTATTAGCTTTACCTTTACTAATTCATCCAAAGTTAGATAAGCGTTTATTAATTTTTTTAAAAATTATTGCTATCGGCTGGGCGGTATTGCTGTTTGCTTCGGGTAGCCGTGGAGCTATTGGCAGTGTTTGTATCGCTATGATATTAACCCTAATTATATTTAAAAATCATGCAAAACCACTTTTAAAACTCAACAGCTTAATATTATTGGCTGGAGCGATAGCTTATTTATTATTATTTAAACTAATCCCGCCCTTATTAGACAATCAAGTTACTATGGGCTGGCGGCCCATTGAACAACTGAGCCATACCAGTGATCGCATTGCACTCTGGCAATTTGCTATTCAATATATTGTCGATAACCCGTGGTTAGGTATTGGGCCTATGCATTATGCCTATTATCCTGGCCCTACCAATGCCCACCCTCATAACAGCTTATTGCAATGGGCTTGCGAAATGGGAGTACCCTCTACCTTATTAGCTCTTTCCTTGATATTTTCAGGGCTTTATAGTTGGGTTAAGAAATTTTACAAGCTAACTAATAGTGAGTCTCTTTACGTGCCCTCTCATTTATGGATTGGTCTTTTCTGCACTTTATGTTCTGGCCTGATTTATTCTTTGGTTAGCGGCGTAATTGTTATGCCATTAAGTCAAATTATGATGGTATTAATAATTGGCTGGATGTTAGGAATATATTTTCAAGATCAACAAAGTAAGCCCGTGAGTCAATTACAGCATATTTCCTTTATGTTACTAGCAGGAGCAACATTGATTACTTTAACCTATACCGCCTTACCTAGCTTATTACCCAGATTAAATTCTTATACGGAATTACCATATCAAGACTACCCAATAATTGCCCCTAGGTTCTGGCAAATTGGTGGTATTCCACATTAAGGAATAAAGGGGCGGAGTCATTTTTTATTATTTGATGGGTAATAAAGGGTCAGAGTCTGAGGTATCCTCACAAATCATCCTTTTTCCAGAGTTTAGGAGTAAGGTGCGAAGCGCATTATTCAACCATCAAAAGTAAACAACTGAAACAACAATATCTTACAGTGAACCAAACAGAAAAAAGAATATCAAGCGAGCGATTAAGGTATAGTTAAGCTCTACTTATAACCGTTGGCAGCGACCTCCCTCTTAAGCATTTATGACTACATTAAAGCCTGCTAGAAAAAAACTCCCTATTGGTATACAGAACTTTCGCGAAATTCGGGAGGAAAATCATTATTACGTTGATAAAACTCCCTTTATCCAACAATTAATTGAGGAAGGTAAGTATTATTTCCTTTCACGCCCTCGTCGGTTTGGAAAATCACTATTGCTCGATACGATAGCGGAGTTATTTGCTGGTAATGAGGTCTTATTTAAAGGCTTACATATTTATAATAAATGGGATTGGCAAACAACTTACCCGATAATTAGAATTAGTTTTG
Source organism: Gammaproteobacteria bacterium (assembly GCA_024277935.1). GTDB lineage: Bacteria > Pseudomonadota > Gammaproteobacteria > Methylococcales > Methylomonadaceae > QPIN01. The sequence goes on along the minus strand of JAJRUF010000081.1, from coordinate 19,608 downwards.
GCGCAGGTATTTTACAAAGCCGCAATGAGTTGAATCGTCGAATTATCAGTTTACTGAGTGATAATCAATTGGCGTTACAGATAAGTTGCAGTGATGCTCAGGATGTTACTCATTGTTTTGCAGAGATGATACGTATGGCTCACCAGCAATCCGGCCAACGCGTGGTGGTGTTAATTGATGAATATGACAAACCCATTTTAGATAACTTGACAAATCCGGATATTGCTCAGGAAATGCGCGATGGCTTACGTAATCTGTATTCTGTTATTAAGGAAATGGATGCTCATATTCAATTTGTCTTGCTCACTGGGGTATCTAAATTTAGTAAGGTAAGTTTATTTTCAGGACTCAATAATTTACGCGATATTACAGTTTCTAAAACCTATTCGGCTATTTGCGGCTATACAGATCAGGATATTGATCAGGTGTTTGATGCTGAAATAGAGGGTCTGGATCGACAAAGAATAAAAGATTGGTACAACGGCTATAATTGGACCGGCGAGTCTGTTTATAATCCCTTTGATGTACTGTTATTATTTCAGGAGCGAAAATTCAAAGCTTATTGGTTTGAAACCGGTACACCCACTTTTTTAATGGACTTATTAACCCAAAAACAGGCGTGGCTACCTCAATTGGGGAGTTTAGAAAGCGACGCAGAGCTGCTTTCTACCTTTGATGTTAATCAAATATCTATTGAAGCACTGATGTTTCAAAGTGGTTATTTAACGATTGATATCGAAGAGAATATAGGCGATTGTTATTTTTATAAATTACGCTTCCCTAATAAGGAAGTGTATCAAAGCTTATACAGCAGTTTATTGCGGCAGTGGACGAATAATCCACAAGCGGAAGTACAACAACGTCGATCACTCTATCAACTATTATTGGCTAATCGCTTTGCTGATATGCAAGCACTTTTTACGGCTTTTTTTTCCAGTATTCCACATGATTGGTATCGTAACAATCCCATTGCCCAGTATGAAGGCTATTATGCTAGTGTATTTTATGCCTATTTTGCCGCATTAGGCTTAACGATTATCGTCGAAGACAGTACCCAGCTCGGGCAAATTGATATGACGCTGCGTTTTAATCAGCAGATTTACCTGTTTGAATTTAAAGTGGTGGAATTAATGCCTAAAGGCTCTGCTTTACAACAAATAAAAGACAAAGCCTATGCAGATAAATATCGTGCGGAAGGCGAGACAATACACTTGATTGGTGTGGAGTTTAGTAAAGAACAGCGTAGTGTAGTGGGATTTGAGGTTATCACTGAAGATATTTGAGCATTACAGAATTTAATTGCTAAAAACTTCTGAACACATAATCTACCTCAGTAATTAGAGTATACCTTTTCACTTAATGGCTTGTTTTATTTAGTCAACTCCACTTGTTTTAAACAACTTTCCAATGCAGAAATAACGGTAGACTTTCTAATTGTAGTTCTCCCCCCCATAAAAATATATTTACCACAGTATATATTCCAGTCTTTCATTCCCCAAGCAATAAAAACAGTTCCGACAGGCTTTAATTCTGAGCCACCATCAGGACCAGCTATTCCCGTTACAGCAACAGCTATATCTGCATCACTATTTACTAAAGCCCCTTCAACCATCTGTATAGCAACCTCTTCACTTACTGCACCATATTGATCTAAAATTGATTGCTTAACTTTTAACATTTGCACTTTAGCCGAATTACTATAAGTAATAAATCCCCTATCAAACCAAGCAGAACTCCCTGGTATTTCTGTAATAGCTTGTGCTATACCACCTCCTGTACAAGATTCTGCCGTCACTAACTTAAGACCTTTTTCTTTTAACATTTTCCCTAACTGTGCCGAAAGTTCGATTATTTGTTTATCCATCATTGCCCTAACCTTTTATTTGGTTGAATATTATCATTTACAGTTTTGCAAGAGCCTTTGTATTAATACAAAGACTCTCTATAGAACATCTTATTGACAAATAGTAAAGCCCTTACATAAATGAAGATGAGGCATAAATTCAGTTTATTTTTCAGTTTGAGGAGGCATTTCTTCAAAAACCGGAATACTTTTATCCATACAATCCCAGACTTGCTTTCTTTTGTTATAAACAATCAAATCAGGTTTAAACCATGAACTATCTTCTAGTGTTCCTGCAGCTACTCCGATTACATTTTGTGAGCGGCTGTTTTTACCAAAAAGTCGACTGCCACATATTGGACAAAAATAACGTGTAAGTGTCGAGCCACTATCTTACATCGACTCATAATTACTCGTTTCACCTGTTATTTTAACTTCATTCTCCTTAAAGAAGGCAAATGAGACATGTCCTGTTCCAGAGGTTTTTCTACAGTCATTACAATGACACTGAATCATTCTTAATGGTTTAGCTGAACAGGTATATTCGACCTGTCCACATAAACATCGCCCTGTGGCAAAAATATTCTCTGACATGATTTTATTCTCCAATTAATAAATTAAAAATTAACATGGCTCTTATACTTAACACAGTCACAGGTGCGGAATTTATAATGAGTTGATTTTTGTTGATAACAAGGCACTGAAATAGGTGCATAGTAAGCTACGCAATTTCAGCAACGCAGCCCTATCGATAGAAATCCGCAGTCGTGACCGCGTTAAGTATAACAAACTACAAGCTATGAATTGTTGAGCTGACTCCAGGCTACACTACAAATAACTAAAGAGCATACACGAAATAAGTGAACGGGAAAGCAACAAATGAGCAGAGAAATGGAAGAGTAAGAAACCGTTTACAAATGACTCAAAGTCATTGAACACGTTTGAGGCTAATCCCAAACACAGGGGTCTAGGGTTTTGCACCAGAAGAAAAGAACAGAAGTGTATAAGAAATTGTACTATAGAAATCACTGGGGTGAACGACGGGGTTCGAACCCGCGACAACCGGAATCACAATCCGGGACTCTACCAACTGAGCTACGCTCACCATAATGATACATTCTGACAAGAACATGGTGCGCTTGACAGGAGTCGAACCTGTGACCCTCGGCTTAGAAGGCCGATGCTCTATCCAGCTGAGCTACAAGCGCAAATCTTGGTCGGGGTAGAGGGATTCGAACCCCCGACATCCTGCTCCCAAAGCAGGCGCGCTACCAAACTGCGCTATACCCCGAACTAAACTTTCTTACTTTGAAGCCCCCTGTAGATAAGGACTCGCTGTGAAGAAATAGAATTATACTGTGTCTATATTGCACCGTCAACCCAAAATTTATTATTTTTATAATTTACCTTTAACAATTTGGTAAACCTCTTCTGCCTCTGCTGTAGACTCTTTTAAAATACCATCCAGTTCTTGTAACTTATCACTAACAAACACCTTATCTTTTATACTTCCTGCATTAATATATACATTCAATGCTGCACTTTTTAACCCACTGTATGCAGACATAGCTGCAACACCGGCATCGCTAATCACTCCCAGATTACCTTTTTTTGCAGCTATATGGCTCAATTTTATTGCTTCTGCACATGCCTCCGCACAAGCCAATGGAACTAAAGTTGCTTGTTTTAAAACAGCTTGTATTTGACTACTTCTAGCCAATTTTTCTTGCTCTGTATTTTTTGGCAAGCCGTAGCACGTCATTAATTTATCAAAAACATCGACATCCGCTTTAATCATGGCGGTTAAACTTTCTCTTAACGCTTCTGATTGTTTTAACAAAGCCTGCATTTCACCTTCAACTTCAATATATTTTGGTTTACCAATCGTCAAATTACAAACCATTGATGTTAATGCCGCCGATTGAGCTCCCATTACTGCTGCTGCACTTCCTCCACCTGGAGTTGCTTGTTTGCTGGCTAATTCTTCTAGAAATATTTCAATTGATTTATCTTTAATGTCGGTCACTGGCAATTTACTCTAAAAATTTTATTTTTTAATGATAGTCTACAAGTTGGTTCACACGTTTTCTCGACGCCAACTACTTTTACCACCTGCAATATCTTCCACTATCACGCCTTGCGCTTTTAGTTGATCTCTTATCTCATCAGCTTTTGCCCAGTCTTTATTATTTTTTGCTTCTATTCTAGCTTGAACTTGCTGATTAATATCCTCTTCAGAAAGACCGTTTTCAGCTTCGCCACCTTTTAAAAAATCATCAGCTTCATTTTGTAAAATACCCAACACTCCAGCCAGTGTTTTTAAAGTACTCGCTAATACTCCAGCTCTGGAAGCATCTGATTTAACTTTATTAAGCTCTCTAGCCAAGTCGAATAACACAGCCATAGCGACAGCGGTATTAAAATCATCATCCATTGCCTGTTCAAATCTCATTTTATATTCAGGGTCACAGGCATTTTCGATGACCTCCACCCCTCTAAGTGCAGTATATAGTCGCGTTAAAGCTGCCCCAGCATCTTCCAACTGTTCATCAGAATAGTTTAGTGGGCTCCGGTAGTGACTGGATAAAACAAAAAACCTGATAATCTCAGGCCGGTAATTTTTCAGCACCTCTCTCACTGTGAAAAAATTACCCAATGATTTTGACATTTTTTCTTCATCAACTCTGACGAAGCCATTATGCATCCATAAATTAACAAACTTTTCGCCCGTCGCACCTTCTGATTGAGCAATTTCATTTTCATGGTGAGGAAATTGCAAGTCCATCCCTCCCCCATGGATATCAAAATGATTACCCAGGCAACATGTTGACATTGCAGAGCACTCAATATGCCATCCAGGCCGCCCTTTTCCCCATGCTGAATCCCAAGATGGTTCGCCAGGTTTTGCCATTTTCCATAACACAAAATCCAGGGGATCTTTTTTAGCTTTATCAATATCTACTCGCTCCCCTGCTTGTAAATCAGCTATATTTTTACCTGATAATTTTCCATAATTTTCAAATTTAGCGACTGAGTAAAAAACATCACCATTCCCCCCTACATAAGCCAAACCTTTTTTAATCAAAGCTTCAATCATTTTAATAATATCAGCCATTGATTGCGTTGCTTTTGGTTCAATATCAGGAGGTAAAACAGACAGCGCCCTTTCATCTTCGTGCATTGCATCAATAAAACGTTCTGTAAGAGCCAAAAAACCCTCTCCGTTTTCATTAGCTCGCTTGATGATTTTATCATCTATATCGGTAATATTGCGGACATAGGTTAAATCATAACCAGAATACCTAAAATACCTTGCCACTGTATCAAATACGACCATGACGCGTGCATGACCAATATGACAGTAATCGTAAACCGTCATTCCACAGACATAGAGTCCAACTTTCCCCTCTACTCGTGGTTTAAAAGTTTCTTTGCTTCGCGTTAAAGTGTTATATATTTTGAGCATTTTATATTGGGGGTTAGCCTGATTAACTACACAACTTAGTGAAAAACCATTCAATTTACCAAGATTAGTGCTTCTCTTTCAAGAAAAAAACGCATAAAATTTACCTTTCGCATCAACCTTAGATCAAAAACATGCTTAATATTATTCTTAGCCTGGTGCTACTTTTAACTACAACCCTTTCATTTGCTTCGGAAAATAAAATGTCAGACACACAAAACAAAGTAAAATTAACGACCTCTTTAGGTGAAATTATTATTCAACTTAACTCAGAAAAAGCGCCTATTTCGTCTGAAAATTTTATTAAATACGTTAAAGAAGGCTTTTATAACGGTACAATTTTTCATCGCATTATTCCTGGGTTTATGGCTCAAGGTGGTGGCTTTGATACTGACTTTAACCAAAAGTCAGTTCATGCCGCCATTCAGAATGAAGCTGATAACGGCTTAAAAAATAGCCGTGGAACTTTGGCAATGGCGCGCACAGGCGACCCACATTCAGCAACTGCACAGTTTTTTATTAACTATAAAGATAATTCATTTCTTGATTATTCCGCGCCTAACTCACAAGGTTGGGGGTATGCGGTTTTTGCTAAAGTTATTGAAGGTATGGATGTTGTTGATGCAATGGCTGATGTTGCAACAGCTAACCGCGGTGGACACCAAGATGTGCCTAAAGAAAATATCGTTATTGAAAAAGCTGAAATGGTAGATTAAAGAGCAGACGAAAGACTCAAGGCTCAAGACAAAAAAGAGCAAACTCGGAATGCTCTTTCTTGTGTCTTTCCTTCCCTACTAAATAAACGGCATTATGAAACAAGACATCATATTCATCTCAGACCTACATATTTCTCTTGAAAAAGCTGAAATTACACATCAGTTTATTTCCTTTCTACAGAATCAGGCGGTGACTGCATCAGCCGTCTATATTCTTGGCGACCTTTTTGATACTTGGGTGGGTGATGATGACAATACTCCACCCAATAAAAAAATAAAACAACAGTTAAAACAATTAACAGATTCAGGTACTCAAGTTTACCTTCAGCAAGGTAATAGAGATTTTTTGCTTGGACAGCAGTTTTGCGATGAAACAGGCATAAGCTTACTTGATGAATATACCGTTATTGATCTATTTGGCGTTAAAACATTACTCACACATGGTGATTTACTTTGTACTGACGATATTGCCTACCAAGAGTTTCGGCAAAAATCTCATACTACCGAGTGGAAGCAAAATGTTTTAACAAAACCTTTGTTACTTCGTTTAATCGTTGCTCGCTGGTATCGTTTTCGCAGTTTTTTTCATAAACGTAAAAAGACTCAAGATATAATGGATGTTAATCAACAAAGCACCACTCACATTATGCAGAAATATGATTGTTTTCGCCTAATTCATGGACATACTCATCGCCCCGCCCTCCACAACTTTGAGATTAACAGCACCCCCGCACAACGCTTTGTTCTCGCTGAATGGAAAAATAATTCTGCAGAATTATTACGCTGGAACCCAGAAGGTTTTAAGAGAGAACTATTACCTTAGTTGTATGCTTTCTAGTCTATTGCACAACTCGAGAATACCTTAACGCCTAAAATTCTTATTTGCACACCTAAAAACCATTAAATATTCACAATCACTGGCAACAGTCACCACAAAAAAAGCAACAAAATATTACAAACAAAACTTCAGACAAGCACTTTAAACAACCTCCCTCGCCCTGTTTCATCATTATCTTTTTAAAAACTATTTAATAGTCATTAATTTTATCACCTATAAAACTCATACTAATTATCCTTAGGAATCTTGAATTTTCATAGACTTAGCTTTATCAACTCACCCCCAAATACACCAACCCCTAAGTCTAAGCACCAAATCAATCTGCATTAACTATTGACATTTAAGACAAAATCATTCAATTTAACCAACTGGTATGGCTGTTTTTATTGAATTTTTCTCAACCATAAAAAAAATAAAAAAGAAAGCCGTCCTAACTAATATTAGTCTTAAATAACATAAACCGTACTCTGTATTTATTACAGACTACATTGGAGGAAACATATGAAGAAGCCTTTAAAGAGCTTGCTGATTGCTTCAACTGTCGCTGCTCTACTTTCTGCTCCCGCAGTTTCAACTGCAAATAGCGATGTTGAAAGTTTAACTAAAAACCCAGCTAACTGGGCAACAGCGTTGGGTAACTATGCTGGTACTCGGTACAGCAAATTAGACCAAATTACCAATAAAAACGTTAAAAACCTGCAACCAGCATGGTCTTTTTCTACAGGCGTTCTTCGTGGACACGAAGGTGGCCCATTAGTTATTGGTGATGTTATCTATATCCACACCCCTTTTCCTAATACTGTTTACGCACTTGATCAGGCGACTCAGTCAGTTATTTGGGAATACACACCTACAATGGATGCTGACGTAACGATTCCTGTTATGTGTTGTGATACGGTAAACCGTGGTTTAGCTTATGGTGATGGAAAAATATTTCTACAACAGTCTGATACTGTATTAACAGCATTAGATGCTAAAACCGGAAAACGTGTATGGAGTGTACAAAACGGTGATCCTAAATTAGGCATGACCAACACTCAAGCACCTTTAGTTGTTAAAGATATGGTTATCACTGGTATTGCTGGTGGTGAGTTTGGTGTACGTGGTTTCTTAGCCGCATACGACATTCGCTCAGGCCAACTAAGATGGAAAGGTTACAGCATGGGCCCTGATGGCGATACTTTAATCAACCCTAGCAAAACAACAACCTGGAAAAATGGTAAAGTCACTAAAGTGGGTGCTGATTCAAGTAGAAAAACTTGGGAAGGCGACCAATGGAAAATTGGTGGTGGCACTACATGGGGTTGGTATTCTTATGACTCAGACCTAGATCTTATCTATTATGGTTCTGGTAACCCTTCTACTTGGAACCCTGTACAACGTCCTGGTGACAATAAGTGGTCTATGTCCTTATGGGCTCGTGATGCGTCTACTGGTGAAGTAAAATGGGTTTACCAAATGACTCCACATGATGAGTGGGATTATGACGGTATTAACGAAACTGTTTTAGTTGACCAAAAAATCAAAGGTAAAATGCGTAAAATGATTGTGCATTTTGACCGTAACGGTTTTGGTTATACGTTAGACCGTGTTACTGGTGAACTATTAGTTGCTGAAAAATTTGATAAAACAGTAAACTGGGCTTCTCATGTTGATATGTATACTGGCCGTCCACAAGTGGTCGCTAAATACAGTACAGAACAAAATGGTGAAGATGAAAATACAGTTGGTGTTTGTCCAGCTGCATTGGGTGCTAAAAATCAGCAACCTGTTTCTTTCTCGCCTAAAACAGGCTTGTTCTACATCTCTGGTAACCACTTATGCATGGAGTACGAACCTTTTGAAGTTTCATACACTGCAGGGCAACCTTATGTAGGTGCTACATTATCTATGATGCCAGCTGGCGGCGACGCGATAACGGGCAAAAAAGATGGTTCAACTAACCTAGGTCAGTTCACTGCTTATGATGCAACAACAGGTAAAATCAAATGGTCAAACAAAGAAACTTTCTCTGTTTGGTCTGGTTCTGTTGCAACTGCTGGTAACGTAGTATTCTACGGTACATTAGAAGGTTACTTGAAAGCTGTTGATGCTGAGACAGGTAAGGAATTGTACAAATTCAAAACTCCTTCTGGCATCATTGGTAACGTAAACACATGGTCTTACAAAGGTAAGCAGTATGTTGGCGTATTATCAGGAATCGGCGGCTGGGCTGGTATTGGTATCGCTGCGGGTCTTGATGATGGTTCTGATGCAACAAACACTGAAGGTCTTGGTGCTGTTGGTGCATACAGAAGCTTAAGCTCTTTCACTAAACTAGGTGGTACATTTACTGTATTCGCTTTACCTGGTAAATAAGCTGATCTAACGATCACCTTTTAGTGATAAAAAAGCCCTGGCTAATGTTAAATAAGCTGGGGCTTTTTTTTGTCTACTCTCGCCCACAACAGTAAAAGTATATTATTAACTTTCGCCATTAAGTTATACTATTCTGCACCTCAAGTTTATTACTTTATTCACTAAGACCTTTATGAAAATATTTTCCAGCCTTAAAAAAAATATTATTGGCTTATGCCTTCTTGGCCTTTCTTTAAACTCAGCAGCAACAGAAAAGTTTAGAGTCTGTGCAGACCCACTAAACCCTCCATACTCAACTAAAGCACTAGATGGTTTTGAAAATAAAATTGCAGCATTATTTGCTAAAGAGCTGAATCAAGAACTTGAGTATTATTGGTTTCCTCAGCGTATAGGCTTTATCCGCAACACTTTAAAATCACAAATCGACAATACTGATCAATATAAATGCGATATTGTAATGGGCTTACCCTCTGGCTTTGATTTTGCAAAAACCACTAAACCCTATTATCGCTCAAGCTATGTATTGCTTATTGCTAAGGGGCGTGGCTGGGATGATATAAGCAAGCCTTCTCAGTTATCTAATTTATCGTTGCAACGTGAGGAATCTCTAAAAATAGCCATGTTTGATAGAGGACCAGGAACAGCATGGCTACAAAAAAGTGGCTTATTAGACCAAGGCATCCCTTATCAAAGCATGACAGGTGATGATAAAAATAATGTTGCTATGCAAATTGAAAAAGACCTTAAAGCAGGGAAAATTGATATGGTAATACTGTGGGGACCCATGGCAGGCTATGTGGCTTCACAAAGCCCCAAAGGAGCTTATAACATCATTCCTATGGTTTCCACACCAGCAATAAAATTTGACTATCCAATAGCAATGGGAATTCGATATGGCGATAACAAAAGAAAACAAATGCTGGAAGGTTTAATTGATAAAAACATGCAAAAAATTCACGCTATTATTGCAGCATACAATATCCCTCTTCTTCCCATTCATGAGAAAACAGCCAGTGAGCATTAAAATCTAATATCTACACTGATCTGTTAATTTAATATTATTAATTGGTCAGTGTTTTCCTGCCTACTATTATTCACAAAAACATCTCACTACAGATGCTTACCTGATCCCTTTCCTTTAACCAATTCTTACCAGCCCTGATTTAATATATTTGTTGCTAAGACGCTGATACTCTTCCTCAGCTTCAATCCAGTCGTTATATTCTGAGTTTGTTTTTTCAGTTTTTTCTAAAGACTTATAATAAGCCGCCTCAGAAATCCATTGTCGTTTAGCTAAAATTTTTTTATCCATTAGTTATTATCAATCAACAACTATTATCTGTAAAGATAATAGTATGATTATCCACTGCGTTTATCGTGATATATACTATTGATTGAACTTATACAGATAAATTTAAACCAAACACTATCACCTAAAATATTCATTACCTCATTATGAAGCCTGGATTATTCTACTTTATTATTTTAACCAGTATTTTTACTTTATCCTCCTGCGCTGATTCTCAACAGGGCACTGCAAAATCATTATCTGCTAAACTGTCAATTGCCACCTTTGCAGGGGGGTGTTTTTGGTGTGTCGAATCTGATTTTGAAAAACTCCCAGGTGTACACCAAGTTATTTCTGGTTTTAGTGGTGGAGATATAGCTAACCCTAGTTATGAACTGGTTTCATCGGGTAATACAGGACATGTTGAAGCTGTACAAGTTTATTATGACCCTGAAGTTATTCAATATACTGATTTACTACAAGCCTTTTGGAGACAGATTGATCCGACGGATAATAAAGGGCAATTTGTTGACCGTGGTCCACAATATCGTCCCATTATTTTTTATCATAATAATAAACAACAAAAAAAAGCCAAACTTTCCAAACAAAAACTTCAAGCATCACAGCGTTTTGATAAACCTATAATAATAGAGATTAAAGCTTTTAATAACTTTTACCCTGCTAAAGAATATCACCAAGATTATTATAAAAAAAACCCGATTCGTTATAAATATTATCGTTACAACTCTGGTAGAGATCAATATTTAAAAAAAATGTGGGGGGATAAGCTAAAGCTTAACCTAAGAAATAAGCAAAAATATAGCAAACCCTCCGAACAAGCATTGCACAACAAGCTTTCGACACTGCAATATCGAGTGACTCAACATGAAGCAACAGAACCCGCTTTTAATAATGCGTTTTGGGATAATAAAAAAGCTGGTATTTATGTAGATATAGCCAGTGGCGAGCCCTTGTTTTCATCTACTGACAAATTTAAGTCAGGTACTGGCTGGCCAAGTTTTAGTAAACCCTTAGTCCCTGAAAATATTATTGAAAAAAAGGATTATTATTTACTCTACCCTCGTACTGAAATTCGTAGTAAATATGCAGACTCTCATTTAGGCCATGTTTTTAAGGATGGTCCACAACCCACTGGGCTTAGGTATTGCATTAACTCAGCAGCATTACGTTTTATTGCTGTCGATAAATTGCAATCATCAGGTTATGGAAATTATCTTAAATATTTTAAGCAATAGACTTATTCATAAATTTTACTTCGTAATGCTTTAGTTTTACCGCGTTTAGTTTTACCATCCATTCTTCTTTTTTGTGAATTACGACTAGGCTTAGTTGCTCGCCTTGCTTTTTGTACCACGGTTATTGATTTTATTATTTCTCGTAACCGCTCAAGTGCATCATCACGATTTTTTTCTTGAGTCCTAAAGTTCTGCGCTTTAATAACAATTACCCCCTCTTTAGTGACTCTTTTATCTGCTAATTCTAATAACCTTTGTTTATAAAAATCAGGAAGTGATGAATTATTTATATCAAACCGCAAATGAATGGCTGATGAAACTTTATTTACATTTTGTCCTCCGGCTCCTTGCGCACGAATGGCTGAAATTTCAATTTCCTTATCAGGGATCGAAACATTTGAGGAAATTTCCAACATAATGGTTATTTTTACACTCTAATTTATTACAGGTGAAAACATATCACAAGGTAAGGGTAGATAGTTAAATCACTGTATTGTAGAGAATAGCAATTAAAACTAGTTTGTAATTTCATCCTGCTTAAGATAACAACCCGGGTCTTCTGCCCAAGGGTTAGCAAAAACTTGTTTAGCCCTTACCCGTGTATTTCCATTACATATTTTTTGGTATGTACAAGCTTTACAACGTCCTTCTAATGGTCGTGGGCTTTGTTTTAGCCCTGCCATAAGAGGGTCTGTTGTATCTTGCCATATAGCAGAAAAATCTCTGGTTTTCACATTTCCCAGACTATAATCCCACCAAAAGGTATCGGGATGTACATTACCCAAATTATCAATATTGGCCACATTAACACCTGATGAATTACCGCCCCATTGTTGTAACTTTGCCTTAATGTGTTCAGCTTTATCCGGATAATTACGCTTGACCCAATGTAAAAAATACACTGCATCAGCATCATTATTACCGGTAACAATTTCCCTTTCTACGCCTTTTTTTTCCCATTGTAAGCACTGAGCAAACAATTGATCCATTACTTCACGGGTCATTGCAAACTCAGTATCAGATTTTCGATTTTTATTTCCTCTACCCCCATAATTTAAATGTGATAAATAAAATTTATCAATACTCTCATCGTCCATCAATTTAAGCATAGCAGGAAAATCTACGACATTATCCTGGGTTAGCGTATAACGAATCCCAGCTTTTATACCATTGTCTCTACATAAGCCAATCCCAGCCAAAGATTCAGCAAATGAGCCTTTCTTTTGCCTAAACTTATCATGAGTTTTACCTATTCCATCAAGACTCACGCCTACATATTGATAATTTATTTCAGCAATTTGGCTTATATTTTTCCGCGTAATTAAAGTTCCATTACTTGATAGTGCTAAATAAAACCCCATTTGTTTAGCCCGATAAGAAATATCAAAAATATCTGGATGTAATAAGGGTTCGCCACCTGATAAAATAAGTACCGGCACTTTAAAGTTTTTTAAGTCATCCATTACTTTATAGATTTCTTTAGTGGATAACTCGCCTGGGAAATCTATATCAGCTGACGTGGTATAGCAGTGTTTACAGGTTAAATTACAGCGCCGAATTAAGTTCCAAATAACGACTGGGCCCGAGGGTTTTCTTATGGGTTTTATAGGGGTGGGGTGTAAAACTTCTCGCATATATTGACTCAATCTAAACACGCTTTTCCCCTATTCTTAAACCTGTTTTCTTTAAAATTCGCGTACTGTATAAAACATCTTGCCCTAAATTATATTGGCCTAATATCTCAGTAATAATTTGTATTTGTTGTTTTACGCCTTGCTCTGTTTTACTGTGTACCATGGCAAATAAGTTATAATTCCATTCAGGTTTATGTCGTGGCCGATGGTAACAATGGCTTACAAAATCTAACTCACCCACCTGCTTTCCTAACTCATCAATTTTCTCATCCACAATATTCCACACGGTCATACCATTAAAGCTATAGCCTAAGCGATAATGGTTAGGAACCACACCAATCCGTCGAATAACTTTTTGCTGTTGCATCAATTTAATCCGCTGCACCAATAATTCAGTGCTTATGCCCAGTTCTTTAGCCACTGCTTGATAAGGTTGTGGCGTTAATGGTAGTCCAGCTTGAGTAGCAGAAATAATCTGACGGTCTAAGTCATCCACAATCAAGCCTGCAATTTTAAGCCAACAAAATATTCATTTATTTTAGGCATGTTATAAACGCGTAATTGAGTTTGCTGTTGAATTTCATCAATAACTTCTGACAATCGTTCCGGTAAATCAGTGGCAATCACAAACCACATATTAAGCTCGTGGCTACGCGCATAATTATGAGCGACCTCTGGGAATGAGTTAATAATATCCGTAATTTGATCAAATTGTTGCTCAGGTGCTTTTACTGCCGCTAAAGTTAAGCCCCCCCCCATTTGTTCGGCATGAAATAAAGGCCCAAAACGAGAAAGTAAACCAGTATCCAGTAGCCTCTTTATTCTATAAATTAAACTAGCTTCTGTTAAGCCTAACTGTTCGGCAACGACTTGATAAGGTGAATCACAGACAGGAAAACCACCTTGTAGGTGGTTTATAATTTGTTTATCTACTTCATCCATTGCTCATCACTATTTGTTGTTTTGAACTGACTTGATAAAGGGCTCCTCGTTGTTTAAAACATTGTTTGCTAAACAATACTTCATTTTTACATTGCCTTAAGCCGCACATCTCAATTAAATATTCTAATTGCTTTAAAACGGCCTTTTTATTTTTTCCATGAATCATGCAATACAAATTATAAGGCCACAATTCACCTTGACGAGGGCGTTGATAACATAAATTAACAAAGTCAAATTGGCTAATATGCCCCCCAATTTGAGAAATCAAACCATCATTTACATCAAATACCACCATTGCATTGGCTTTATAACCTAAACGCCGGTGATTCACTACAACACCTAATCGTTTAATAACACCAAGTTGTTTCAACTTAGCTAAACGTTTAAGAACCTCAGCTTCCGACAAGTTTAGTTTTTTTCCAATTTCAGCATAAGGTCGAGAAACTAATGGCAAACCTTGTTGTAATTGCTCAATTAACAAACGGTTAATATCATCAATCATTAAAATCTATCTCAAAGCCCAGGTTAATAAAATAGTCTTCCAATAACGGTAAATACAGCATTTTACAACCTGTTTGATATTCCATATCTTTCATGACTGCCTGCAAGCTCTCACTATCATTAGCAACCAACACAAACCATAAATTAAACCGATTATCTCTCTCGTAGTTATGATTAACTTCAGGGTATTGATTAATCACTGTAGCAATATGCTGTAATTGATTTTTAG
This sequence comes from Gammaproteobacteria bacterium, assembly GCA_024277935.1. Classification (GTDB taxonomy): domain Bacteria; phylum Pseudomonadota; class Gammaproteobacteria; order Methylococcales; family Methylomonadaceae; genus QPIN01. The sequence goes on along the minus strand of JAJRUF010000081.1, from coordinate 4,540 downwards.
GGACTGACATAGCTATTAAAGCACTAACGCCTATCAGGTTAGGAGCAATAACTGATCCAATACGGGTAATAAATTTCTGATCTTGTAATTCCTTAAAAGCAGTTAAAATTGCATCTTCAGTCACACCTAAAGATTCAGCGATATCCTGATAGGGGGTCGCAGATAAGGGAATATCTTGCTGAAAATCATTTAGTAACTGTTTATCTAAGGAGCTAAACATTTTTATAAAATATAATATATAAAACAGGCTTTTCTATTGGCTTTAACATATTTTGATTCATTTTTCACGGTAAGGGGTTTACTGCCGATAGGAAGCGCATCAATTAAAACAATGCGCTTCGTTCCTCAGCACATCCTACATTAACCGACTTGACTTAATGTTAAATGTAAGAACAGTTTACTTCTGTCGGCTGTAATAATTAGCAATATTATTAATATCTTTATCAGTTAAAGACCCTGCAATATTATTCATTATCTCTGAGAGTCGAGTTTTATCCCTGTATTGTCTGAGCGCCATTTTCAGATACTCTTTATCTCTTCCGGCAAGAGGTGGAAAAGGAGCCTCTGCACTAGTAGTACGCACACCGTGACATTGTGAACATACTACCGCTGCTTTAGATTTACCTGCATAGATACTTGCGGCTTGAACTGAAGAAATACTCAATAAAAAAACCGAAATAAATAACAACTTCATAGCCTTACTCCATTTCATCTGGTGATAACCCACGCGTCATATACTTAACCCGACCTCGTGAAAATATACCTGCAGGACTTTCCATTTGTATGGAAGCAACTTTCTTTAAGCTAAAAGAATCAAAAACAACGACTTCATCCCCCGCATAGCCAGCACTGACATATAAAAATTTACCATCTGCACTATATTCAGGAAAATAAGCATGTCCACCGACATCTAAAGTTTTTACAACTTTTAATGATTTTTTATCTATCAATTGAATGGTACGCGCTCGCCTATCTTTAGTAATAATATCTACCGCAACATAAGGTGCATTAGCATGGGCTGCAGGTGATTCTGTTCCACCCGATACTGGAATCTGTTTAACAACTTCCATTTTATCTAAATCCCAAACACTGACAACCGTATTATTGTTACAAGTTCCAAAATTAGTGCCAAAACCTAAAGTACGACCATTAACTTTAACCGCAGCACCTCCACCCACATGGGGTACACAACCCGCTTTTAATTTTTTAATAATTTTACGCGTTTTTAAATCAATAGCTATTACGATACTGTCATCATAAGAAGCAACCATTAATTTACGGCCTTTATGGGTTAAAAAGGCATCATGTAAATGGCGGCCTACATTTTTTATTTTTGTAATAGGAAAGCCATCTTTCAAATCCACCACCCATACCTGCCCTGCATTTTCTAATGCAATAGCAAAAATATCGGCAAAAGGTGTACCAATAATCATCCCAGAATCAGAACTCACCATTTTTCCATCAGGGTCAACACCTTCAAGCTCTATAAGTTTTAAAGGTTCTAAATCAGAATTTAAAATAACTGCATTATGCGGCACAAAAGAGCCAGCCATCAGGTATTTACCATCTCGCGACACACCTAAGGCAGGGCCGTTATAACCTGTTTTAATACTCCTAACCGCTTTCATTGAGAACAAATCAACTTTATAAATTTCAGCAGTATCTGTTTTTACATAAGCCCATCGCGAATTAGCGGGGTCAAAATCAATAATATGGGCAGCTGTTCCGGTATCAATCTCACCGACAATTTTATGTGTTTTACTATTAATAAAGATAGCTTTAGATCCATTCCCCCGACCATATTTTCCTCGGGCAGCCACCCCAATCAAATCATCCATACTATCAATTTGATAGATAGGTTTTGAAGGTAAGGTGCTTTCATCCTTAACATAGATTTTTAAAGATTTTTTCATATCTTTAATTGTCCAGGGCGGATTATTTTGCTTAGGTGTTGATTGCAGGTATTTAACCATCGCACGAATATCAGCATCTTTTAAACGACCATAGAATGGAGGCATTAAAGTTTCAAAACTGCCTGTCATAATAAGTGAACGCAATGCTGTAGGGCTACGTCCTTTTAAAGTCTCTGAATTTATTGCAGGAGCAATATAGCCCCCATGATCAGAACCATGACAACTTGCACAATTATCCTCATATAACTGATGCATATCAGATTTAGCCTGCACTGTTCCTGCTAATAAAAATAAACTAGCAACACCAGCCATTAATGTTTGATTAACCTTTATTATTTTTTTCATTTATTCTTCCTTATCTCCTCAGAGTGATATTCGAATGATAACCTTTTATGCAATAAAAAACATTATTGATATTACTAGTTGCCTAAGCCTTAAATACTCCAAGCCCCATCAGGCTTCCAAGCTTTCAGCCATACAGGAATATCACCTGCAGGCATAGGGCGAGCAATCCCATAGCCTTGCGCCAATTCACACCCTAATTGCAATAGTGCTGTACCATGTTCAACAGTCTCCACCCCTTCAGCAATCACTTCACGTTTAAAGGATTTAGCCAGTCCCACTACACCTTCAACTATAGCTAAATCTTCTGGATCAGTTAACATATCGCGTACAAAACTTTGGTCTATCTTTATTAAGCTTGCAGGTAAACGTCTAAGATAAGTGAGTGATGAATATCCCGTACCAAAGTCATCTAAGGCAAACTCCACCCCTAATTTTCGGCATGCACACATGGTAGTAGAAACATGACCAATATCACTTAATGCACTGGTTTCTAGTACTTCTAACTCTAAATAGCGAGACAATACACTTGGGTGTGCTGCCAATAGGTCTTCCAGTTGCGTTACAAAGTTAGCTTGCTGAAGTTGATAGGCACTAATATTAACACTGATAGGGAGATTAACCCCCAGCATTTGCCACTGACTTATCTGTGTCAGTGCCGTATTAATGACCCATTCACCAATTTCCAGACTAATGTCATGCCCTTCAATCACCGGTAAGAAATCGGCAGGAGGCACTAAGCCTCGTACAGGATGTTGCCAGCGAATTAAGGCTTCTACCCCTATGACCTTCCCTGTTCGCATATTCACTTTCGGTTGATAGTACAACACAAACTCTTGCCTATGAAGTGCCGCACGAATATTACCGATATTTTCTCTCTGGATTATAATGGCATTATCTTGTTCGATATCAAACAAGTGATAACGGTTTTTACCCGCTTGTTTAGCGACATACATGGCTTGGTCAGCATGCCGTATCAATTGGTCTGCATCTAAACCATCCTGTGGGTAAATTGTAACGCCAATACTAGCTGAGACTTGTAATATTGTTTCAGCTAATGTTACCGATTCAGATGCCGCGATTAATAATCGTTCCAATACCGGTTCGCAATCTTCAATTTTTGCTAAATCAGCTAATACAGCGATAAACTCATCACCACCAAAACGGGCTAAGGTATCACCTTCACGTAAGGCTTCTTTCATACGGCGAGAAATTATAATCAGCAGTTCATCTCCCACATCATGTCCATAATTATCATTCACCTCTTTAAAACCATCTAAATCCAAGAACACTACCGCAAGTGACTGTTGGTGGCGTTGACATTGCAGTATGGAGTGGTTTAACCGATCTGCAAGCAAAGAGCGGTTAGGAAGGTCTGTCAGTATATCGAAATGTGCAATATGTTCTAATTGAGCTTGATGATCTTTAATATGGGTAATATCGGTACATAAAGCGACATAATGTGTAGTGACTCCTAGTGTGTCACGTACTGCGCTGATGGTTTTCATTTCAGCATACACTTCGCCATTTTTACGCCGGTTCCAAACTTCTCCATACCAGTAACCTTCTTCCAGTAAAGAATTCCACATCGCTGCATAGAACTCAGATGAGTGTCTATCCGATTTAAGTATTTTTGAATTTTGTCCAATAACCTCTTCTCGACTATACCCTGTTGTCTTGGTAAAGGTATCATTAACATCAATAATAATACCTGTTGCATCAGTAATGGTAATCCCTTCACAAGCATGGGTAAATACACTAGCCGCTAATTTGAGTTTATCTTCAGCGTAAATTTTCTCAATTGCGATACTTGCCAAGCTCGCTGTTTGTTCAATTAAGACTATATCACTCTTACTGGGTTGATGAACTTTACGGTGATAAATAGCAAAGGTACCGAGTACCTTACCAGAAGTTGAATGTATGGGTTCAGACCAGCATGAAGCTAATTCAGCTTTAGCAGCTAAGTCCTTATATGCAGTCCAATAGGGGTGGTTTTGAATATCCTCAACGATAACACGCTTATTAGTAAAGGCGGCTGTTCCACATGAACCTCTACCAGCACCAATACCTACACCATTAATGGCTGCATTATAAAAGCCAGGTAAGCTGGGAGCAGCCCCACTCAAGAGATGTTGACCGGCCTCATCCAGCAATAAAATACTACATAACATGTCTGGGTTTTCCTGTTCAATACTAAGGATAATAGCTTCTAGGACTTCTGCTAAAGAACTATCATTTGCAATAAGCTCTAATACATGGGCACGTGATTTTTCGCGTAATTCAGC
>JAJRUF010000080.1 GCA_024277935.1 Gammaproteobacteria bacterium | reverse complement strand
CTACTGAAGATGAATTAAGTCATCAGCATGTGCATGGTGAAGGTTGTAACCATTAAATTACGTAGGTAAATATTTTTGGGCTCTTTTGAAAATCAAGTGGATAAGCAATTTGAATTTATTGCTGGTTACCTTAGGAACGTGCACAAAATAACTTGAGCAACTCGCTAGTACTAAAGCATAAGAATCGCTAAAGCTTTTCTAATCTTTTTGCCCATCTTCTGCGTTACAAAAACAGTTGCGTAGCTTGCTATGCACCTGTTTTCGCACCTCGACAACTGCTCCTGCGTTGTTCTACTAGCTACACACATCCTTGTGTTAGTTGAATATGAACAAAAACCCTGCGCCAATTGCTCAAGTTATTCCGTGCGCGTTCCTAAAGCTTCACATTTACACTTTCATAGCATTGACCTCGCGGTATAAGCCCTATTCAAAAGAGTGAGCAAAGCGATAATAGTGCATCCATCAATTCAGTGTGATGCCATTGATAGGCACGTCGTACCTCCTTTGCTCACCTTTGGATTCTTGATCTTGGTAATTCCTACCAAAATGATGGACAACAGTTGAATCGGTGTTTTTATAAAATAACTGAGACGTATCCGTAATCAAGTAATTTTTATAAAATATACGATACATCTATCTCTAAAATGACTTGCAATCGTATTTTTTGATGTTAAAATGCGCGCAGCTTTGGTTCCCCTTGCAAAGGGGGAAGTAATTCAGGGAACAAGGTATCGATTAAAAACTGTTCATCAGTTTAAAGATCAAAGCCTTGGCTGACCCGCAACTGTATACGATGAGTATTTATCCATTTTATGCCACTGGGAAACTGGGAAGGCTGGATATATATATTGACTCGTGAGCCAGGATACCTGCCTAAGCCAGTATCACCTTTCCATAAATCGGGATTAGTTTATGGCGACGGAAATCCGTTTTCTGTGATGCGAATAACCGTGTCGCGCTTATACCTGATAATATATAAATGCAGAGTTTTACTCTGTTACACTTGCTATCTTAATAATGCTATCGACACACGTTTCGTCGATATGGATTACATTATCTTTTACATAGATCTCCTATCGACGTTTGTACCTTTGAAAACGTGGAGTTTGTATGTTTACTTTTATCAGAAGGCCTTTCAGTGCCATTCTATTCTCTAACAGCGGTGCTGTTCTACTAACAACAGTTTTTTCAACGCCTCTTTTAGCCTCTGATTTACCTCCAAAAAAATTAAAAAACATGGTAGTCACTGCCAATTTAACCTCGACACCAGAAACCCAAGTTGGTAGTGCAATCACTGTGATTACTGCCAAAGATATTGAAAAGCAACAAGTAACCTATGTATCCGATATTCTTCGAACCGTTCCAGGCCTTGCTGTTAACCAATCAGGTGGTGGTTTTGGTAGCTTAACGCAAGTGCGTATTCGTGGAGCTGAGGGAAACCAAACTTTAGTTCGCTTAAATGGTATTGAGTTAAATGACCCAAGTGGCGGTTCTGAGTATAATTTTGGCAATCTACTGGCTGAGAATATTGAACGTATTGAGATTATTCGTGGGTCACAGAGTGCACTCTATGGTAGTGATGCTATTGGCGGTGTTATTAATATTATTACTAAACGAGGCAATCAAGGCTTTCAGTTGAATGCTCAGGTTGAAGGTGGATCATTTGGTACTTACCAAGCAAGTGGAGGCCTTAGTGGTGGCTTGGAAGATAAAATTGATTTCGCCGTCAATGCCACACAGTTTGGGTCAGAAGGCATTTCAATTTCTGAAAGTGGTTCTGAAAAAGATGCTAACCGAAATTTAAATTTGGATGGCAATGTTAATTTCCATATTTTAGACAATTGGCAAATAGGTGTCACTGGGAAATTGGTTCATTCTAATACAGAAACAGATGGTTTTCAGGGTGGCATAGGCTCAGTTGATGCCAATCAGGAGACGGAAACCCACCAAAAATTTGGTCGTGTTTTCTCAAAACTTAGCTTATTTGAGGAAAGTGAGTGGCTAAAGTGGGATCATATGATTAGTACTAATTATTCTGAAAATAAAAGAGATAACTTTAAAAACAACAGCTTGAATAGTGAGTATGATGGACGAAATAGCAAATTTGCTTACCAGACTAATTTATTTATTGATACTTCAGACTTTGCACAATCCCATCATACCTTTACTTTTTTACTGGAGCATGAAAAAGATGCTGTTAAAGTTAAAAGTTCTTTTAGTGATGTAGATAGAAGCATTCAAACCAGCAGTTATGTGGGTGAATATCAGCTTGACTTGTTTGATCGCTTATTTATTTCAGGTGGTATTAGAGCCGATAACAATGATGTTTTATTTAAGGATACTATTACCTATCGTGCAACTTTATCGTATCTGCATAAAGAAACCGATACCAGGCTTCATGCCAGCTATGGAACAGGGGTAAAAAACCCAACATTGTTCGAACTGTTTGGATTTTCAGCCAATTTTCAGGGCAACCCTAATTTACAAGCTGAAGAAAGTCAAAGTTTTGATGCAGGGATAGAACAGCAGTTTTTAAATGACCGTATTTCATTAGATACCACTTATTATAATAACCGAATTGAAAATTTAATTACGGGATCAGGGACAACCTCAATTAACCAAAAAGGCCGAACTCATATTCAAGGTATTGAAGTGGCTATGCGGGCAAATATTATTAATAATTTAGATTTTACAGGCAGTTATACCTGGAATTCAAATAAAGATGCAAACGGAGTAAGCCTTGTACGTCGCCCAAAACATATTGCCAGTGCGAACCTTAACTATGGTTTTAAGGCTTTTGGAAACAAAGGTAATTTAAATGTCGGTGTCAAATACAATGGCAAGCAAACTGATTTTGCCTTTGACCCATCCTTTAACCGTTCAATTGTTCAATTAGGTGACTATACCTTAGTTAATGTTGCAACCTCCTACAAGGTTTATGACCAAGTAGAACTGTTTGCCAGAGTCGAAAACCTGCTGGATGAGAATTATCAAGAAGTTTATTCTTATGCAGCAAAAGGTATTGCGGGCTATGGTGGAATCCGTATCTCTTTTGAACCTTTCTAAAATATTCCCCCTAGAGTGATATATTTTAGCCCTAAATTGAGCTTGGCAGGCAAAGTCCTTATAACAGCTTTATCACTGCTGTTATCTCCTTCTTTGCTCGCCAAGCCGCAACGGATTGTCTCAATTAATTTATGCACAGATCAATTATTGATGTTAATTGCTGAACGCAAAAATATCGCTTCAGTAAGTTATTTGGTAGCAAAAGAAAGTAGTTCAGCCATGTATCTAGAAGCCAAAGGCATCAAAGCAAATCGAGGGCTGGCGGAAGATATCTTATTAATGAAGCCTGATTTGATATTAGCGGGAACTTATACCTCGCGCCCCACTGTTTTTTTGTTAAAGCGTCTTGGATTCAATATTGTTGAACTGCCTGTTGCCAGAAATCTTGATGATATTCGCCAAAATATAAAAACCGTAGCCAGTGCCGTGGGGGAAGTGGAAAAAGGTGAGCAATTATTAGCCAATTTTAATCAACGCTTATCAAAAGCATTCGCCGCGCAACCTAAACAACGCCCTGTTGCCGTTTTTTTTCGGGAAAATGGTTACACCACGGGCGGCAATACACTGGCAAATACCATTCTTGAAGCAGCGGGTTTTATTAATCTTGCCACTCAACTGGGTATTTCAGGGAGTGGATATTTATCACTCGAAACATTGATTGCCGAAGACCCTAATATCATCATCAGTGGCAAACAACGTAGTCAAAAAGGGTCCATTGCCAGGGCTGCATTTCAGCACCCCGCCTTTAAAAAATTTATCGCTCACAAACAGCTTGTTAATATCTCAGATCCTCTTTGGGTTTGCGGAACCCCTTTTGTTCTGGATGCGATAGAGCACTTAATGACTATTCATCAACAGCCCCCACATGAAAAAAAATAAAGTGGCGCAACATAAAATAGAACAACGCTTATTTAGCGTATTAATTTTGCTCACTGTTGCGTCTTTCTTTGGCTCTTTATTGCTGGGTAGCTCAAATATTAATCCACAAGAATTGATTGCCACTATGATGGGCGAAGGCAAGCCAACTGTCAGTTTAATCTTATATGAAATACGCTTACCCAGAGCCATCTTAGGCATGATGATTGGCATTACGCTGGGAATAGGCGGTGCAGCTTTGCAAGGTTTTTTGCGTAACCCATTGGCAGAACCTGGCTTAATTGGTGTATCAGCCGCTGCTTCATTAGGGGCTGTTATTACCATTTACACGGGTTTATCTGGCTTATTCGCGCTTGCCCTACCCCTAGGTGGTATTGCTGGAGCTTTACTGGCTGTTTTTTTGATTCAACTATTGGCAGGCCGAAACAGTAGCACCTTACGGCTTATTCTAGCAGGTGTAGCTGTCAGCAGCTTTGCCGCTGCCTTAACCTCACTGACCTTAAACCTGGCACCCAATCCGTTTATGGCCTTAGAAATTATGTTTTGGTTAATGGGGTCTATTGCCAATCGTAGCTTTGAACACGTTTACTTGTCAGTTCCCTTTATGCTGATAGGCTGGTCACTATTATTAATGCAAGCCAAAGCATTAGATGCACTTACCTTAGGCGAAGAAGCTGCGCAAAGCCTAGGATTCAACCTTAACCGAATCAGCACACTTATTATTTTAGGCATTGCTTTATCGGTAGGAGCCGCGACAGCTGTATCAGGCGCTATTGGTTTTATAGGCCTTGTTGTTCCTCATTTATTGCGTCGCTGGGTGGGGCATAAACCTAGCACTCTATTACTTGCCAGTGGACTAGGTGGTGCTTGCTTAACCTTGATAGCAGATATTGCTGTCCGTGTTTTATCAACAGGAACAGAACTAAAATTAGGGGTACTCACCGCATTAATCGGTGCACCTTTCTTTTTAATGTTAATTATGAAAACCCAAAAGGATTTGCCATGAGATTACTCGAAGCGACGGCTTTATCGGTTAAATTTGGTGACCGGACTATTTTAGATAATATAAGTTTTCAGGTAGATAAAGGTGAATTTGTTGGCTTAATTGGCTCTAATGGGACAGGAAAAACTACCTTATTACGCACCTTATCAGGGATGTTGCCTGAGCATAAAAAAAAGGTCAACTTTCTGGGCTGCCCCTTATCTGATTATCAACCGCAGCAACTCGCCCAAAAACTGGCCTACTTACCTCAAGGTAATGAAAGTCATTGGTCTATCACAGCAGAAAATTTGGTGATGCTGGGGCGCTTGCCTTATCAAAAGGTATGGCAAGGTGCTTCAGAATTGGATCATCACATTGTCCAACAAGTGATGCAAGACTGTGATGTCAATCAATTTGCCACACATACGATTGATACCTTATCGGGTGGTGAACGGGCGCGGGTATTTTTATCCCGCGCATTAGCCGTTGAACCCCAGCTTTTATTGGTGGATGAACCCATTGCAGGGCTTGACCCTGGTCATCAAATAGAAGTGATGGATAAATTCCAGCAATTATCTAAATCAGGTATGGGGATTGTTTGTGTGATTCATGACTTAACCCTTGCCGCACGTTACTGTCACACATTGGTTATGTTGGGTGAGACAAAAATAATTTCACAAGGCTCACCTGAGCAAGTGCTATCACCCGAAAACCTCGCGCACGGCTTCAATATCAGAGCGCATATTAGCGAAGCTGAAGGACAACCCTTGATTGTTCCTATTGCGCTTTGTTAAAAATCTAACCCTAAAACAACCCAAAAAAATAAAATGTCAGACATTGCAAAAATTAAAGCGGTATTAAAACAGCATTTAAACCAAGCTAGCAGTGGTTTCAGTATTGGCTCATTTGGCGCTATTGCAGAATTTCACCGTAGTTCAGAAGAGCCTATTATTATTGATAATACAGGCCAACTGACAATGATGACCAAGCGAGGTGCTATTCAACTTAAAATACCGGATAACACATATCCGATTGCCTATGAAGCCATCAGTAAGAACAAACAGCGTTGGCAACAAGGGCTTGCCTTTTGTTTACCAAAAGCTGAAGCCGGTATGTCAAGAAGAAAGGGACTAACAGAACTAGGCGCAGATAAAGAGGCCATCGATAACACCCAAGCAGAGGCTATTCTATTTGATATGGGCATTGATGCCTATAATATTGATTTTTGTATTAGAACGAAAGAGAAAGAATTGATTAAGCTTTTACGTCAATTTGAAGGTGTTCCTTATGAAAAATTAAGCGATACACTTAAAACCAAAATAATAAAGGCTAGCCCTTGTAGAGTGGTTCAGTCAAAACTTGGACGAATAGAAATATACCAAGTTATAGGTCAAGAAAAAACGCCTCAAGGTCCTCATACTCACCTATTACCCAAGCTTTTTTCAAAAAAAAGGACACATTCAGCGAATACCCCCATTCCTGAAAACTTTGCCCCTTGCTTAACACTGCATCCCGGAAATCCTTTAGTTGATCATTTTGGACAAAGCATTCCTTTCCACGTGTCACTTTACAATCAATTTGAGGAGTTACTGAATCAGTGGGGATTAGCAGAGTGTAATAAGCTAAAAAAAGCATTATCACAAGCGGTATTATCAGGTTCAAGTATTGTTGATTTTCCGAAACCCCTATCTCGGGAAGCGCGTGCTACTTTACGCGTTACACTTCGGCAGATGGCACAACAAGAAATGAACGGTCAAGCGTTGGTGCCGACTTAAGCACTGGAGTGCATTTATTGATTATGTAGTCTTCAATCACTCTCAGGCAAAGGTAAAAGTGACATATTTTGAGCCAAGGAAATTGCCTGCTCTAAAAACAGGGGTAATGGGTAAAAAAGGGGGTTTTATGGATGATCGCAATAAAAATCCATCCGTTTCTAGTATCCAAGCAATTCAAAGAATATGAGTCTGGTTATTTACATATAGATGTGACGTATTTACCTAAATTAGACGGTATTAAATATTATCTTTATGTTGCGATTGATAGAGCCACTCGGCTGATGTTTTTTAAGGTTTATAGCAGTAAAACAGCGCATAATGCAGTTGATT
>JAJRUF010000079.1 GCA_024277935.1 Gammaproteobacteria bacterium | reverse complement strand
GGTCGGAGAACAAACCGTTTATTTAACAGGTCATGATGAACTGCATTCACTCTCAAAAAACATAAAAGCCAAATCAATTAGATTCTGGATGGGGTTTAGTGATCATTATATTAACTGTTTTACGGTGCTAAAAAATATTGGCCTACTTTCTGAAAAGCCTGTTATTACAGCGGAAGGACAAGAAGTCATTCCGCTGAAAGTTGTTAAAGCCTGCTTGCCAGACCCTTCTTCTCTAGCACCCAATTACACAGGTAAAACCTGTATAGGCAACCTTGTTAAAGGCAAGAAAGATGGCAAGGAAAAGCAAGTATTTATCTATAATATCTGTGATCATAAAGCCTGTTATGAAGAGCTTGAGTCACAGGCAATTTCCTATACTGCTGGCGTACCCGCCGTTGCAACAGCCTTGTTAATTGCTAGGGGAGAGTGGGATGTAAAGCAAATGGTTAATGTGGAAGAGCTTGACCCTGATCCTTTTATCAAGCTATTAGATGAAATGGGATTGAGCACTGAAATCAAGGAAGGATGATCATAAAATGAAACAAAACATTTTAATTATTGGAGCGGGTGGAGTCGGTGCTGTCGTTGTGCATAAATGCGCTCAAAATAATGATGTTTTGGGGAATATCTGTATTGCCTCAAGAACACTGGAAAAATGCCAAGCCATTATTGATAGTGTTCATAGAAAAGAAAACCTAAAAGACAAAAGTAAAAAGCTCTATGCCCGACAACTTGACGCGAGCCAGCGTGAAGATGTCATAACAGCGATTCAGGAAAGCTCTTCTGAAATTGTTATTAATGTGGGTACTGCGTTTATTAATGAAGTGATTATGGATGCCTGTCTAGAAGCTGGTGCTGCTTATATAGACACTGCCGTTAGTGAAGATATTAATGTCATTAACGCGCCATATCCTTGGTATGAACAATTTGACTGGAAGCGCAAACCCCAATTTAAAGATAAAGGTTTAACCGCTATTTTGGGTGCAGGGTTTGATCCAGGTGTAGTGAATGCCTATTGTGCTTATGCGTTAAAGCATGAATTCGATAAAATTAATATAATCGACATAATGGATGTTAACGCAGGTGATCACGGCAAATACTTCTCCACCAATTTTGATCCAGAAATTAATTTACGTGAAATCCTCGAAGAGGTAGGTTATTGGGAAGACAAGCAATGGAAACGATGTAAACACCATGAAATTTCTAAGTCATATCCCTTTCCTGTCGCTGGTGAGCAGAAAGTCTATTTAATGGGACATGATGAAGTTCACTCGCTCTCTATCAATATGGATGTTGATACAGTGCGTTTTTGGATGGGTTTTGGTGATCATTATCTAAACTGTTTTCAAGTACTGGAAAATATCGGTTTATTAAGCCACGAGCCGATAAAAACAGCGGAAGGACAGGAAGTTATTCCATTAAAAGTAGTCAAGGCATGTCTGCCAGATCCTTCTTCTTTAGCTCCAAATTACACAGGCAAAACCTGTATTGGAAATTTAATTAAAGGCGAAAAGGACGGAAAACAAAAAGCCCTGTTTATTTATAATATATGTGATCATCAGGAGTGTTATAACGAAGTTGAATCACAGGCTATTTCCTATACTGCTGGTGTGCCCCCTGTTGCTACTGCAATGTTAATTGCTGATGGAACGTGGGATATAGGAAAAATGGTTAATGTAGAAGAACTTAATCCCGATCCTTTTCTCAAGCTACTTGAGGCAATGGGTTTGCCGACCTCAATAAGAGCTGAAAAATGTTAATTAATGGACTCATATTGCTCGGCGGAATGGGAAGCGGTTTGCTTACATCCACACTTGTTTACAAAAAAAAATCCAGTAAGGGAGATTATAAACAGTTTATTCAGCCTCTCCCTCCAGCTAAAAAGAAGATTCTAAAGAAAAAAGAAGAACAGCTCCCAGACAAAGTAGCCTTAGAAGAAACTGATATAGCCAGCGTCGAAGAGTGGATTAATAGCCACTTGACTCTCTCCAGTATTGCAATGGGCACAACATTAATCGGCATTTGGCTTCCACCTTTTTCACTGATCAGTATTGCGACTTTAGCGTACTTAACAATTCCTATGATACAACGCTCATATCAAGGAATCGTACATCAGCATCGTCTAAAAGTAGATGTTATTAATTTAATTACCTTACCTTTGCTTATTGGAGCAGGATACCTTCCTGTTGCAGCCTTTGGTTATTGGCTCTATTACTTAGGGTTAAAAGTTATGGCAAAGGCTAAAAATAGCTCACAAACGCAACTCACAAATATCTTTCAGGAGCGTATGAGTAGCGTCTGGATTTTGAAAGATGATACAGAAATAGAAATAAAATTTGAAGAATTACAGGTTGGCGATACCGTTGTCATACAAGGCGGTGAAACCATTCCAGTCGATGGCAAGATCATTAAAGGCTATGCCAGTATTGATCAACGTGCTATGACGGGTGAAGCACAACCAGCAGAAAAAGAAACGGGGGATTCAGTTTTTGCATTTACCCTCATGCTAACAGGAAAAATATGGGTAAGCGTAGAAAAAGCAGGTGATGAAACCGTGGCTTCGCAACTGCAACTACTGTTAAACGATACCACCAACTATGC
>JAJRUF010000078.1 GCA_024277935.1 Gammaproteobacteria bacterium | reverse complement strand
GGTTTATAAAAGTGGAGTAAAGTTGACTAAAAAGGAGATGAAACCTTATGAAGATAGAATTATTCGGTCAAGCGCATTACCAAAATGGGATGTAAGTATTGTTCCTCTTAGTGGGTAAGTTTATTTCTTTGAAGTTCCTTATATCAAGACAATGCGTAATAATGGTTATCCAGAACTTGGACAGTTAGTTCAATCACGTGCTTATGAATTGCAAAAGTAATATTAAAACCGTCACAAACTAAAATATAAGGAGAAATAATGAAAAAACTTATTTTAAACATGTTGCTATATACAACTGTAGTTTTAATTTTAATATCTCCGATAGTTTCATATGCAACCACATTTGACACCATCAAAAAAAACATGGGGTCAAGTCTTTCAATGCCACATTATATTTTAGGTCAACTAAAACTTTAGACAGATTGACTCGATTTATACTATGGAAAAACTTTGATTTTAGCCAATATACCATTGAAAAATACAGGAAATGATTTTTTACTTAAGCACCTTTCAATTTTACAAACCTGTTGAGCCTGGTATCCGACCGCAACTACGACCAACTAACCCAGAAGCTCTAGTGCTGCTGCCCGGTCTTGCAGAAATTGACTGACTGATTGAATTCAGAAGGGGAGAAGAAGCCCCCCTTAGAAAGTCTTCTGTCGAAAAAGAAAGTCTGGTCCTTGGCTCTAGTTCGCAGATTTGCTGCTCGAAATTGTAGGATCTTGGTACCGGCAAGCGAATCAGGCAACGGGTACTACTAATCTGCCTTACTTTTCTACGTAGAGTTGTCCCTTCACGGCTTCCTGCTTGATTGGTGTTCCCTTCGATCGTGTTGAGTGAACCATTTTCCTGCACTGATTCCACGATTCCTATATGAGAGAACTTGTAGACCACAATATCTCCTTTATGAGGCGAATATGTCTCATTACGGGGGTTGAATATTAGGCAATTCTGATCGGGTTCCCAGCGTGTTCTAAAATTACTCACACTGGGGGTATGGCTTTCTTACATGACTGTATAAATAACTCTGATCAATTAATTTCTGCACGCACATACTAACAAACGCACAACACCATGGGTATCCATCAGTCACACCGTTGGTGTGAGAGCCTATCGGCCTCGAAGATTTCCCGCATACGGGGATCAGAGCTTATTCGATTCCCCCTGGATTCAGTTGCACCAATGTAGGGAACGGCAATATCTGCAAGAAACTCCTGCGGACCCGAGGGGTATTTATAGAGGGCTTCTAATTGATTGTGAGCGAGAAGGACACGCCATGTATTAGCACCGACAACACCATCCGCATCGAGATTCACCTTACGCTGAAAAGCTTTCACTGCTTGCTTGGTGTTGCTGCCAAAATCACCGTCGGTTGCCAACTCGCGTTGATTTGGAAGATGTGCTTTTAGGAGCATTTGTAGCTCCCTTACAGCTGGGCCCTTGTTGCCCTCCCGTAAAACGGGTTTTGTTGTACTCATAGCTTTCCTTCAGAACAAAATGTTCATTATTCCTGTTTGATATAGTGAATCCAATAATCGCGAGGAATAGCATCTAACTCAGAGTTGTTCTCGAAAGCGATCAATCCTTCGCTTGTTTGCCGCACAATCAGGTTACCCTTTTTATCTGCCAGACCAAACTCTGTTTTCTGTATCGTATACTTTTTGGACATATTCTGCATGGAAGGTTCGGTATAAACTCGTTCAACAATCCAGCTATCTTTTGTCTGTGGTGTAATATTCAGATACAACACGGAACCACCCTGTTCACTGATGTACCGTCCCGGCAATTGATCCAGGTCGATGCTTTCCAGCTGTAGACCCGAAATATCCAGCAAGTCGGTGGCATCCAGCACTTGGGTGGTTTTCGGGACTACTGTTTCAGACGCCAGAGGCGTGCCAGTATTAAATACGCACGCCTGGATGAAAATCAAAAGCAGCAAAATCATTGATCGGAAATGAATAGCTTTCATGGTTACTCCTGTTCGGGGTTCTTTCTTATCCGAATTTTATTTAATCTCATAGCATATGACCTATTTTTTATCAAATATTCGGGTCTAATCATTTCAGCTTCATATACATGCCGCTATTTCAAAGATTGATTTGGTTCACATGTAATGGTCAAGTCTTCCCCTGGCACTTACTCTGTCCTCGTAGATAACTATGCTGTTAACAAATTCACATTATATAGAGGAATTAAGCTATCCCTAGTAACTAACGTTAATTTTTCGATAATAGCCTGTGCAATTAGCATGCGATCAAACGGGTCTTTGTGAATATTGGGTAACTCTCCCGCAAGTTTTGCATGATCAAAATTAATATTCAATGGAGTAAAACGGTGTATCTCGATTTCTTCTTGTAAATTGTCAGGCACTATAAGCTTCCCCATCGCTGTTTTAATGCTGATTTCCCAAGCGGAAACAGAGCTAACAAAAACAATGTTTTTACCATTAACTATCGCATCACGGGCATTACCTGAAAGTTTTGCATTATTTTCCAATGCCCAAATTAGCACATGGGTATCTAGAAGCAGGTTCATTATTTATCTGGAAAAATAGATGTGTTTTGGAAATCATCAATTATTTGTTCATCAACATCATCAAAGTCTTCTGCCATTTTTACCTTGCCACTCCAGCTCCCTCCAAGCTCTCGGGGCGAAGTGTCTTCCTTATAGGCAGACAATATAGCAACCGGTTTGCCTGCTTTGCCAATAATGATAGATTCATTAGTCTCTTGAACCGTTTTTATTAAATGAGATAAGCTGGCTTTTGCATCGGAAATATTAGTAATGTGCATGTCAATGACCTCCTTACTAAGTAGATAACATTTTTTTAAAAATTGAGTCTAGTCTGACCTGGTCTTATTGTCAATTTATTAAGATCAAAACACCCGTTTACAATATTCATAACATTCAGGCATATTGCCCTACACACCAACCCGAAGACCAGGCCCATTGAAAATTATAACCACCTAGCCAACCCGTTACATCAAGAACTTCTCCCACAAAATACAAACCCCTGACTGTGTTACTTTCCATAGTCTTCGATGAAATTGCCG
>JAJRUF010000077.1 GCA_024277935.1 Gammaproteobacteria bacterium | reverse complement strand
ATGTGCTGTGGGCGAACGCCAATAGAAACTTTACTTGATGGAAAAAAGGTTTGGGCTGAGAAAAATTTAGCTCAAATTTAAACTGACAGGCACTGGTTAAAAAACGGGAAATTGTCCGATTAAGTCTGAGCTACTACAAATGACGATAATTAATATGTTCGTGTTGATGGATAAATTCTAAAAAGGTTTGCGCTACGGGAGATGTTTTTTTCCCTTTATTGGATACCATATACCACTCATGTTTGATGGGAAATCCCTTCACCTTTAATACCACCAGCTTGGCTACACTGAGTTCTAACTCAATACTTTGCAGCGGGATAATTGAAATTCCCATATTAGCCATGATTAGTTGCTTAATCGACTCGTTATTACTGATTTCCATGTTAATGTTGGGTTTTATTTTTGCCTTGCGAAACCACTGCTCCATGGCCATTCGGCTCCCAGAACCAGGTTCTCTGATCAACCATGCTTGCTCTTTTATATTGGATAAGGGTACTTGCTTTTTTTTCGCCAACAGATTGCGAGGTGAAGCGGCTATGACTAAATGATCTTCAAAAAATTTTTTAATGATCACAGGCATGCCTTTGGGTGGCTGACTCATGATGACAAAATCATCCCGGTTTTCTTTCAAACGCTGTATCACATCCTCTCGATTCGTAACCGTTAATTCAATGGCCACATCTGGATATTGTTGTTTAAAATCCCCCAGTAATTTAGGGATAAAATATTTTGCGGTGGTCACAACCGCAACACGTAGTGTCCCAATTAAACCGCCTTTTAAATATTCTAACTCAGCATTGAATTGCGCCAAGCGCTCTCTTATATCCTGACTCATTGCAAGGAACAATTGGCCCGCTGGTGTCATATGCACGCATTTACCAATCACCTCAATTAAATGCGTATCACAGATAGTTTCCAATTGTTTGATAAGATTAGACACTGCAGGTTGCGACAAGCACATGCTTTCTGCCGCTCGTGTAATACTCTGTTGTTGCGCCACACATTCAAATACATTGCATTGATGTAGAGTAATTCTCATATCACAAAAACCAAATGATCTTGATAAAAATAATTCACTTAACCTTAGCAGTGAGATTCTGTAGAGTCAAGCTTCAAGGTATTGACGGAGCACAGTGCCACAGGCACACGTCACCTAGAACAGGAGCTAGAGAATACGCTAACCGCGTCATAGAATAGCTTTGAAGATAAACGCCTAAACTAGAATTACACGGTTTTAAGAGAACACTAATTTTTAGAAAGGATGAAACCATGCCAGCAACAGATAAATTAATAGCAGGTTACCAGCGATTTCGTGAAAAATATTACGAAGAAAATAAGCAGCTTTTGCTAAGGTTGGCTGAGGAAGGTCAGTTCCCTAAAATAGCCATAATTTCTTGCTGCGATTCAAGAGTTGATCCGACAATAATTTTAGACTGCGAACCAGGAGATTTATTTGTTATTCGAAATGTTGCGAATTTAGTTCCTCCTTGTGAAAGTCATGACAGTTATCATGGCACAAGTGCAGCATTAGAGTTTGCAGTAAATGGCCTCAATGTGGAAAGTATTATTGTATTAGGACATACACAATGTGGCGGTATTAAAGCATTGATGGATAACCCAGAAACTTTGGATTCGAAATCATTCATTTCGACATGGATGAGTCAATTGGAACATGTTCGAGATGATATTCTAAGTGATGATAAACTTACGACCAAAGAGCAGCGTTACGATGTTTGTGAGCAGCATGGCATTATGCAGTCGTTAGAAAATTTGATGTCATTCCCGTGGATAGGTTCACAAGTTAAGGAAGGAAAATTAAAGCTTCATGGTTGGTATTATGATCTGAATAGCGCAAAACTATTTGTTCTCCAAGAAAGTACTAGTAATTTTGTAGCAATGAGTTAAGTGATAACCTATTAAGCGATGTTTCTAGATCTATAAACAGGGATGAATTAAATTTTAATGCAAAAAATATTTAATGTTAGGCATATAAAGGGTGATCTATTTGGTGGCATTACCGCGGGCATAGTGGCTTTGCCTTTAGCACTTGCTTTTGGTGTTCAATCCGGCATGGGCGCAGTTGCTGGGCTGTATGGAGCGATAGTATTAGGTATGTTTGCCGCTATTTTTGGTGGAACAGCCACGCAAGTTAGTGGACCTACCGGCCCCATGACCGTCGTTTCTGCCATGGTGGTAGCTTCCGCCATTGAAATATCAGGAAGTTTACAGGCAGGAATGGGCATTATCATTGCCTCTTTTATATTGGCAGGTTGTTTCCAGGTATTTTTTGGTCTTGTAAAAATAGGAAAATATATTAAATATATTCCTTATCCTGTGCTTTCAGGATTTATGACGGGTATTGGCGTAATTATTATTTTATATCAACTATATCCTTTAATGGGGCATGCATCTGCTAACAGTACGATTGATATCTTTTTGAATATTGCTAAACCATTGTCAGATTTAAACTGGCAGGCTACCGTATTGGGTGGTTTCACAGTAGCTATTATTTATCTTTCTCCCAAAATCATTAAAGCAGTACCAGGTATTTTAGTGGCATTAATAACCATGACATTAGTCGCCTTTTTTATGAAATTACAGGTGCCGGTTATTGGCGATATTCCCTCGGGTATTCCTAATTTAAAAATTGATTCTCTGCTCAGCATCGACCCTAATATGATGTGGACGATCATTGAATTTGCAATAACACTTGCTGGACTTGGCGCTATTGATTCCTTACTTACATCAATAATAGCGGATAATATTACTAAGACTAAACATAACAGTGAGCGTGAATTAATAGGCCAAGGCATTGGCAATATGCTGTCAGGCCTTATCGGTGGTTTGCCTGGGGCGGGAGCGACCATACGAACAGTCGTAAATATAAAGTCAGGAGGGAAGACTCGCCTTTCTGGATTTATTCACGGGTTGGTGTTGGTGACGACCTTACTAGGTCTCGGGAAATACGCTTCATATATACCACTGAGTGTATTAGCTGGTATTTTGATAACAGTGGGTATTGGCATTATTGATTATAAAGGGCTGCGCCACCTTCTCTGTGTGCCTAAAACAGATTCTGCCATTCTAATGACTGTGCTACTAATTACAGCGTTTGGTAATTTATTGCATGCAGTCGGGGTCGGGGTTATTTTAGCCTGTGTCTTGTTTATGAAACAATCGGGGGACTTCGCAGAGAGTGGCACATCAATAACAGCTTTTACAGGAGTTGATGGTGAGTCACCCTGGCCTGATGAAAAAAATATGTGGAAAGATTACAAAGGGAAAATTTATATCAAACATTTAAATGGTCCATTGTTCTTTGGGTTTACCTCCAGATTCCAGGAATTAATAAAAGAATTGAAAGATGACATTAGAGTTTTAATAATAAGGATGGAAAGGGTTCCCTACATTGACCAGTCAGGGGTATATGCAATGGAAGATGCCATTTCTTATTTACAAAAAAAAGGTGTTGTGGTGGTGTTTACGAGTTTACAATCACAGCCAGCCGATATGCTGAAAAAAATAAACATAATCCCAGCGCTTATACCAACGACGCATTTATTTGAGACATTTGGGAATTGTGAACAATGGTTACAACGCTATGTAAGTGAGTAGGCCGTTACGGTCTGACGTCAATTACGACTGCCGGTCATATTGCCTCATTTGACAATCATATTTCTCATAAACCTATTACGTAAGCGCCGCATAAACACCATATTTCTCTAGTAAATAAAACCGGTCAAACTGTCTTTTTTCGTAAGACAGGAAAAGCATGATGAATAACAACATAGTTCCCCGTACAAACACCCGTTACCCTGAAGAGACCAAAGAATT
>JAJRUF010000076.1 GCA_024277935.1 Gammaproteobacteria bacterium | reverse complement strand
GAGCAACACCCCAAAGTGAAACTTTCAATATAAAAATACACTTTGGATTGAATGTCCAATTCTATTTACTTAACCTTTCCGAAATACGATTATAGGTTTCTTTTAGCTCATCACCGATAATTTTAGTCGCATGAATTAATTCAGCACTTGCTTCTTTGGTATCATCTGTAATAACACCTAAAGCATCAACAAATTCCCCCCATGTTTTCTCACCCTTTTGCCATTCATCTTTGGCATCCATACTGGCAAGGTGTATTTTTACCTCAATTTCATCACGCTGTTGTTTTAAAACTTCGGTTAATTCATCAAATTCTTTTTTAATATTCATATATTTATCTCCTAGGTTCCATTGTTAACAATTGCATTTGTAAATCAATGTATACCACTATTTTATTTATACTTCCATAAATACTTTGCAGAGAAAAAATATGGGTATTTTGTTGGGTGTTGGCGAAATTGAGCCAATGCAAGAAAAATTGAACTAAAATAATTATTACCTCCCCAATAGGTATAAGGGTATATGCTTACCTAAGACAGGAACGTAGGATTGAGAGATTTTTTTTGAGCTGTAAGGTCTAAGGCATTTCAATCGACTATCCCATAAGAGCTCTAATACTAATAAACCATAATTACCCTGTACATAATCCCTGTTATTATGAACTTATAAACTCTAAATTAATTTACTGAAACGGAGTCAATATGAAAGATAATAATTATCCCAAAGACTGGCCCGATATTAACCAGACAATTTATAACCGTTCAATTCAACTGTTCAGTGCCGTTAAAAACCTGCTTAGTGTCGATATTAAGCTCCATGCTGATACCCAGGTCTTTCAAGGTGATATATTCCTATTTAATCATTTTTCTCGTTTTGAAACCTTTATTCCTCAGTTTTTAATTTTTGAGGAAACGGGAGCATATTGTACCTCAATTGCATCGGGTGAATTTTTTGCTGAAGATAATGTGCTATCAAGTTATCTGAAACATCTGGGCGTTTTTCCACACGATCACCCTCGCCTGTTTGCCATGTTGGCAGGACAAATATTACGTGGTCGAAAAGTGATAATTTTCCCTGAAGGTGGCATGGTAAAAGACCACCGCGTTATTGATAAAAAAGGGCACTACAGTATTTATTCACGCATTGCTGGCAATCGACGTAAACAACATACGGGTGCGGCCGTTCTTGGTCAAGGTGTAGAGGCTATAAAAACGGCTATTCAATATGCCTTCAAACACAATCAACTTGAGCGCCTGCAAAACTGGAAAGAATTACTACAATTTGATAGCCTTGATGAGCTGATGACTACAGCACTTAAACCTACCTTGATCGTCCCATCCAATATTACTTTTTACCCTATTCGTAGTTCAGAAAATATTTTATTCAAAAGTGCTGAACTATTTGCAGATGAATTAAGCTTACGTCAATCAGAAGAACTATTAATCGAAAGTAATATTATACTGAAAGATACCAGTATGGATATTCGCATGGGCACCCCAATTGACCCTTGTTGCATGTGGGGGTGGCGAACCCATTTTATTATGGATAAAGTCGCACCCGACATTACTCATCTTAATGATGCATTCAACTTTAGTTCAAAGCCAAAAAACTGGAAGCAACGTTTACTTGGATATTATTTTACCAAAAATGCGCAATGTGCTCGTAATCAATATATGAAGAGTATATACGCCAACCTGACGATCAACCTTAGTCACCTGGCTTCTACGCTTATTATGAGCCTTATCACTTCCAAAAAACAGCATATTGAAAAGACTCGGTTTTATACGATTTTATATATAGCCATTAAAAAGCTACAAAAAAACCCAGATATACATTTACATAGTAGCCTTTTAAACCCCAGTGATTATGGCGGTTTAATCCAGGGGCTTAATAGCCGCTTCGATCATTTTATTGGTGTTGCCAAAGAAGCTAATTTAATAACAGAGCAGGATGGTTGTTATCATTTTTTAGATAAACTTTGTGAAGACCACGATTTTGACCAGATTCGCCTAGAAAACCCCATTGCAGTCTATAACAACGAGGCGGCTCCTTTAACTAACATCCGCGATACTTTACTGGCAGCAAATTATAACTATCACAAAATAGATGCCAAACAATTAGCTGCCTGGTATTTTGAAGATGAATTAATGGACTTTGCTTTTGAGCGACAAAGCTTCAATACTCTTCAGAACGGTAATATTAATCAACAAGAAATTGCCACAGCTGATCCTAGACCTTTTCTTATTCAACCCAAAAAAACCAATGGTTTTGCTGTCTTATTAATCCATGGTTTACTCGCCAGCCCAGCTGAAGTGCGTGATTATGGTCATTACCTTGCTAAACAGGGCTACACAGTATTAGCTATAAGGCTCAAGGGGCATGGCACTTCGCCCTATGCATTGCGGAACTTAAGCTTTGAGCAATGGTTTTACAGTGTAAAAAGAGGTTTTAATATCCTTAAAATGCATTGCTCCAAATTATTTATTGTTGGCTTTTCAACCGGCAGTGCTTTAGCCATTAAACTAGTAGCAGAAAACCACAAGGAAATAATGGGCCTAGTGGCTGTTTCAGTCCCGATAAAATTTGTAAACTCCAACTTTATGCTGGTTTCCTTATTACATAATACTAATGTTTTTGTGGAGTGGGTTTCATCATTTGAAGGTATCAAACCTTTTCTGGAAAATGCCCCCGAACATCCAGAGATTAATTATCATAATGTTGCCGTACGCGCTTTATATGAATTACGCCGTTTAATACAGCAGATGGAAACCTTGTTAGCTGATATTACAACGGCTACTTTAGTACTTCATGCCGACCAAGACCCCGTAGTATCAGTGAAAAGTGCCAAGACTGTGTTTGAAAAACTAGGGTCTAAAAACAAACAATTACACATTATAGAATCAGATCATCACGGTAT
>JAJRUF010000075.1 GCA_024277935.1 Gammaproteobacteria bacterium | reverse complement strand
CTTAAATTTAATTGCCCCTATTTCGGGCATTATTCAAGGTATTGCCATTAATAGCATCAATACAGTCGTTCAGCCTGGGGAGGTTATTTTACAAATAGTGCCTATTAATGATGATTTAATTATTGAAGCGAGGGTATTACCGGAGGATGTTGGTCATATTCATATTAATCAAACGACTGAAGTTAAGGTTGATAGCTATGACGCATCTAAATACGGTTTTATTGCTGGAAAAGTAAAACAAATATCACCCTCAACTTACTTGGATGAAAAAATGAACCCCTATTATTTAGTTCGTATTGAGCTTGAAAAAAACTATGTTGGGAATAACCCAAGGCTTATGAAAATCATCCCGGGTATGACCGTTCAAGCCAATCTTATTACAGGTTCAAAAAGTATTCTTGATTATTTAATGAAACCCGTTAGCCGTGGTTTTAGTCACGCCTTTCAGGAACGTTAATTAATGGACATTGAGCTTTAGGGAGGTGGAAAAACCACTTATAAACACGGTTTTTAACTCTCAATAAATTAGCCCAGAAACTCAAAAGTAAAAAAGTGTTTTATAATTCAAAAGAACTTGAACTTACCTATGTTCTGATACTTTTTTAGCTAGTCAGCCCTTCTAAGCCTGATTCAAGAGCAATAATTTCAGATAGCTTTTTTTCTATCTCATCTACATTAAAACCAATTTTTTGCCATTCTTTAACGGGGAAGTTTGCCAACCTGTCTTCTTCAGTAATTTCAGGGGAGGTGGATTCACTAATATACCTAGCGATATAAACAATACAGGCTGGAAGTGAAGTTTCTTCAGTATCTAAAGGCCTTGCTGATTGGTTTATGGTCTCAATTAATTCATCCGAAAAGTGCCATCGTCGGCAAAGCTCTACGCAAACATCGAGACTGCTGAAACCTAAACGCTTTTGTTCATATTGATATCGATTTTCACCTGCTTTTACATGCTGTTGGATTTCATTGGCTGCTTTTGGGTCACCTAGGTAGAGTAAAATAGTTCCCAAGCCATTAATTAAACCGGCAGTAAAAACCATATCACTATTTTCTAAACCGGCTTCTTCGGCTAACCATTTTGCATAGGTTGCGGTACTAAAGCTATCAGCCCAAAATGACTTGATATCAAAGTTGGGGATATTAGGAACAGCATTAACAATACCGGATGCAATCACCAAAGTTTTGAGTTTTGACATGCCTAACATGGCAACGGCATTACCAATAGACCCTATTTTTTTAGGTAGACCGAAGTGAGCGGAGTTGACTAGGCGTAACACCTTTAATGAAATGATTTGTTCTTTTTCAATGTTTTTTGCAATATCACTAAAATTAGCATTAGGGTCGTTTAATTGAGTGATTAAAGTGCGGACAACTTCAGGTACTTGAGGTACATTATGAATTTGTTTAAATAGTTTGTTTATCTTTAATTTCATTGCTTATCTATATCTTTCTCTAATACTAAATGCCTAGTTTTTAGTATAGGACAGATAAAACAAATTACTAGATAAAGGGGTAAGCTTTGGTTATACAAGCGGTCGTGAGTTAAACTTGTAGCGGTAACAAATACACTTCCATTAATAACAACCTTTTGGGGCGAGCTGCATTCTTTTGTGAAAGAGCGAATTAGGCCGCTCTCGACTACCAATTAGAGATAAACAAAATCAATGGCTTACACCTTGTTATTCAAGCACTTTTTAACCACGGAGTACACAGAGATCACAGAGGTTTTAATGAGCACCCAGGCTTAAATAGTCTCTCACCATATAAAATGCTGCAATTGACCTCGCTTCAGTGCACTCTCCTGTAGCTAGTAAACCCTCAATATTATCCAATTTCCAGGGAATAACGTCTAATTCTTCAGGTTCGTCCCCTGGTAATTTTTCCTTATATAAGTCTTGGGCAATAACAACATCAATCATATGTTCCAAATAAGAAGGGGCAATAGATAAAGAAGTTAAGTGATGCAGTTGCCTGGCACCATAACCAACCTCTTCTTTTAGCTCTCTATTGGCCGCATTTAAAAGACTTTCACCTGTGTCAATTTTACCTTTAGGAAAGCCTAGTTCATACCTGTTTACCCCTGCAGAATATTCTCTTATTAAGAATACAGTTTCATTATCAAGTATGGGGACAATTAATACAGCACCGTTGGATTTACTTCGGGTTAAACGTTCATATTGGCGTTGCTGACCATTACTGAAGGTAATGTCCATGGATTCAATACAAAACAACTTGGTTTGAGCAATGGTCTGTTTGTTCGATATTATTGGCTTTTCAGTCATATTGATTATTTGGTCAGTGCTTGTTTTTTTATCATTTATTGGCATCTTTCATTCTAACTCTAAAGTAGCTTACACTTTATAGTGTGAGAAAATAAGCACATCATTGTAGGATGTGCTGAGGAACGAAGCGCATCAAGCTAAACTTCGTTTGATGCGCCTCCTAACGTCGGCACATCCTACAAAAATATCAATACAAAAGTGGAAACTGAAAGATGCCCATTTATTCTGCCGTTTTTAATAATTCCCAAACAGGTAAAATTAAATCATTGCATTGCTTTTCAAAGTTATCATTTAGCAACTCTGAGAAGTCATCAATATTTTGATACAGTAATTGTAATGAGCGATCAAAGCTAATTTCTTTTTCTAATTTATCTTTAGCTATATTAAT
>JAJRUF010000074.1 GCA_024277935.1 Gammaproteobacteria bacterium | reverse complement strand
TGCCAAGGTGCTGACATTAAAGAAGCAACTATCAGGTAACTTAGTGTCTTGGCCTGGAACTATACGTTCACGCACTATTGCAAAAATAGCCCCCAAATTTAACGCTCGTATCCTGGAAATTAATGTTGATGTCGGAGATGCTGTTAATAAAGGAGATGTACTTGCAAGGCTTGATGAACAGGCTATGCGCGCCGCTTATCAAGAGGCAATAGCAACTCATAATGCTGCTATTGCTGAAGCTAAACGAGCATCGGCTGACCAAAGGCGAATCAAGAATTTGTATAAAAAAGAAGCCGCTACACGACAAAATTATGATGCGGTTGTAGCCCGAGCTAGTGCTGCTAATGCTATAGTTAAACGCACTGCCAGTACAGTAAAAAGAGTGCGTATTAACCTTAATGAAAATATTTTACGAGCACCCTTTGATAGTACTGTTAGTGAGCGACTTAAACAACCTGGTGATATGGGTTTTCCAAATGACCCTATTGTTATTTTACAAAAAAAGGGCGATTTGCGCTTAGAAGCGGCAATACCAACACATTGTGCAAAACGTATCACTTTAGGAATGGAAGTTGGTATTCGGGTTGATGGCTCAAACAAAAAGATTTTAGGAATTATCAATGAAATTGTCCCAGAAATTGATCCTCAAACTCGTACACAGCTTGTTAAAGCATCAATACCCGGTTCAGTAGGGTTGGTTAATGGGCTGTTTGCCTGGTTAGAACAAATTTGTGGTGACTCGAAAGATATTTTAATGATTCCTGAATCAGCCATATTACATTACGGTCAGTTAGAAGCCGTAAAGATTGTTGAGAATAATCAAGTTTATACTCGCCATATTCGTACCGGAAAACAATTATCTAATAAACTAGAAGTACTGTCAGGCTTACACGAGGGTGAAACAATTATGCTCAATAGTGGGTTGCAACAATGACTGATGTAACAAACTCACAACAAGATACGCTTACTATCCGGTTTATCCGGTTATTTACGGTTTCTCAGTTACCGTTACTTTTTTTACTAATTTCTTTGCTGGCAGGTGCTGCTGCATTAGTCTTAACAGCACGTGAAGAAGACCCTCAAATTATCGTTCCTGTCATGGACGTATTTGTTCAGTACCCCGGCGCATCAAGTAAAGAAGTCGAGATGCAAGTGACTACACCATTAGAAGTATTGCTTAGCCAGATAGATGGGGTTAAAGATGTTTATTCCTCATCTATGCCTGGTATGGCAGTTGTAACGGTACGTTACTATGTAGGTCAGGATATGGTAAACAGTCTGGTTAAAACTCGCGATAAAATGCAAGCTAACAAAGATGTTATTCCTTCAGGTGTCACTCAATGGATAGTCAAGCCAGTTGAAATTGATGACACTCCTATTGTTATGCTGACTTTATCACCACAAAGTAATACTTATGATTCAATGAGCTTACGTCGTATTGCTGATGAATTAATTGCACGTTTACGAAGGACTCCTAAAGTGGGGAAAAGCTGGGTTGTAGGGGGGGCTGTTAAACAAATTTCAGTTTACCCTGATCCAGGTAAACTAGCAGCTCGAGGCATTACATTAGTCGATATACAAGGTGCATTAGTTAATAATAATATTAATTTGCAGACCGGAGCTTTTGAACAAGGCAATCAGGAAATTCAGGTACAAGCCGGTCCCTTTCTGAAAACACCCGAACAGGTCGCCGCAACTGTTATTAAAAGTATAAATGGAAAGTTAGTTTATTTACGTGATGTAGCTCGTGTTATCGATGGTCCTGAAGACCCAGGTCACTATACACGTATTGGATTTGGTCCTGCAGTCAATAAAATGAATAATATTGCCTATGCTGTTGGAGACCAACCCGTAACAGGTGAAGAGAGAGAAATGGTTACAATTGCCATTGCCAAACGTAAAGGCAGTAATGCCGTTACCGTAGCAGAGCAAGTATTAGCCTTAACTAAATCTCTACAAGGTACCTTGATTCCAGATGATGTGTTGATCACTGTCACCCGGAATTATGGTGAAACAGCTGATCATAAGGTGAATGAATTGGTTATGCATTTAAGTATTGCCATTCTTACTATTGTTGTTTTATTAGCATTAACATTAGGATTTAAAGAATCTATTATTGTTTCAATTGCGGTGCCGATGACATTTGCAATCACATTATTTTTTGATTTAATTTTTGGCTACACCATCAACCGAGTCACCTTGTTTGCTCTTATTCTATCGTTAGGTTTACTGGTAGATGACCCTATTGTGGGGGTGGAAAATATCCACAGACATTACAAATTACGCAAAGAACCCCCTTTAAGAGCTCTACTAACAGCAGTAAATGAGGTTCAACCTCCTACTATTCTAGCTACCTTTGCCGTTATTATGTCTTTTATACCGATGTTTTTTATAACAGGTATGATGGGGCCTTATATGGCTCCCATGGCATTTAATGTACCCATTGCTATGTTACTATCATTGATTATTGCCTTTACTGTTACCCCTTGGGCCAGTTACCGTATGCTGAAAAATGATTATGGTAAAGGTAGTGATAAACCATTTGATATTAAACAAACATTTGGGTTTCGGCTTTACCAATCTATTTTACAACCAATAATTGCTACGCCCGCACGTTCTCGCTGGTTTTTACTCGCTATATTCCTAGCTTTTGTTGGTGCAACCATGCTTGCTGTCACTCGCGTAGTTCCATTGAAATTACTGCCATTTGATAATAAAAATGAGTTGCAATTGATTATCGATATGCCGCGAGGTTCAACCCTAGAAGATACCGACAAGGTAGCTAAAGCACTTGGACAATATTTATCCACTGTTAATGAAATTACTGATTATGAAAGTTATATCGGTTTAGCCTCTCCTATGGATTTTAATGGGATGGTTCGCCATTACTATTTACGCCATGGAAGTTATGTCGGTGATATTCGTATAAACCTACTACACAAGACTGAGCGTGAGCAACAATCGCATCAAATTGCCTTACGCATACGGCCAGCAATTGACAAAATCAAGCAACAATACGGTGCAAATATTAAAATTGTCGAGCTTCCCCCCGGCCCTCCCGTGTTATCAACTGTCGTTGCAGAAGTCTACGGTCCACCGGAAGCAAGCTATGCAGATATTAATTCAGTCTCTAGTCGTGTTAAAAATGCATTACATAATATTGAGGGCGTAGTAGATATTGATGACTTTGTAGAAGCACCTCATCAACTGCTTCAGTTTAATTTAAACCGCAAACAAGCAGCATTGAATGGCATTACTGTTGGACAAGTTGCTCAAACACTTCGGTTAGCACTAGCGGGTGTGAAAACGGGAACTATTCATATTGTTAGCGAACGACTCCCCCTTTTTATTCAGCTACAATTACCCAGAGCTATGCGTTCATCTGCAAGTGATTTAATGGCACTCCGGGTTAGAACTCATGCTGGAAAACTTATTCCGCTAAGTGAAATAGGAACCATGGTTAAGCAAACGGTTGACCAAACCATCTACCATAAAAATCTACAGCGTTTGTCTTATGTGACAGCTGAAATGGCAGGGCGTAGTCCAGTAGAAGCTATATTTGACCTAAATGACTGGCTAGAGAATAACCCTTTACCTCAAGGCTACCATGCTGAAATGTCAGGCGAAGGTGAATGGAAAATTACTGTTGATGTTTTTAGAGATTTAGGCCTAGCCTTTGCTGCTGCAATGGTGATGATCTATGTACTCCTGGTTGGCCAGACTGGCTCCTTAGGTATCCCACTGATTATGATGATTGCCATACCTTTAACGGTTATTGGTATTATGCCAGGATTTTGGTTTATCAATCTATTTACCGAATCAGTAGGACAATACCCTAACCCGATATATTTTACTGCAACAGCCATGATTGGTATGATTGCCTTAGCAGGTATTGTTGTGCGTAACTCGATTATATTAATCGATTTTATTGAACACACTTACAACAGGGATCAACAGATTACTCTTGCTGAAGCATTAATAGAAGCAGGGGCGACTCGTTTAAAACCTATACTTCTAACAGCTGCCGCAGCTGTATTTGGAGCAACAATTATCGTGCTTGATCCCATTTTTTCAGGCTTAGCCTGGAGTTTTATTTTTGGCATTATCGCTTCAACCATGTTCTCTCTGATTGTTATACCTGTAGCATATTATATGATTATGAAGAATAAGCCTAAGCAGGCAGATATTGAACAAATATTATAGTTTTTACTTTAAGGATTGTTTCCATGAAAAAATCCAATTTTGATTTAAAAGATAATAAACCAAATATTGAAATAAACAAACCTGATGAACAGGACAACTGGCAACATCAAGGTGTTAGCTTGTGGTTTTACTTTGTTTTTATGTTACTGTCACTTTACCTTTGGCAAGGTTTTAAACAGTATCAACAGCAAGAAATTCCATACAGTGAATTTCTTCAGAAAATGCATAAGGGAGAAATAGAAGAGGCTGTTGTTACCGATAAAATTATTTCAGGAAAATTCAGCTCATCAGCAACAGATATAGGTGGTGTTACGAACAATTCAATGCCTCATTACTTCACTACCGTTCCACTATTTAATAATGAATTAGCTAATGAACTTGAAAAAAATGGGGTGAAATATACGGTTCAACAAAGTAATAACTGGTTGAGCACCTTTCTTTTTAGTTGGGTTTTACCCTTTGGCTTACTATTTTTATTTTGGAACTGGATGGCAAAGCGTATGGGGGCTGGTGCGCAAAGTTTTTTGAATATTGGTGGAAACCGTGTTCGCATTCACTCTGATGAGGGTAATAAAACCACCTTTAAAGATGTTGCAGGCGTTGAAGATGCAAAACAAGAACTCTCTGAATGCATTGATTTCCTTAAAGATCCCACGTTAATTCAGAAGCTTGGAGGGCGTATGCCTAAAGGCGTATTACTCGTCGGCCTTCCTGGGACAGGTAAAACCTTATTAGCGCGTGCAGTTGCTGGTGAGGCTGAGGTTCCTTTTTTTAATATCAGTGGTTCAGAATTTATACAAATGTTTGTCGGAGTCGGTGCAGCAAGAGTACGAGATATGTTTGACCAGGCTCGGGAAAAAGCCCCTTGTATTATTTTTATCGATGAATTAGATGCAATAGGTGCTTCACGAGGTATGGGGCCAACTATGGGTGGCCACGATGAGCGGGAACAGACCCTCAATCAATTATTGACTGAAATGGATGGTTTTGACCCCTCTTCTGGCGTTATTGTTATGGCTGCAACTAACCGGCCAGAAATTCTGGATAAAGCTTTATTGCGTGCAGGTCGGTTTGACCGTCAAATTGTTGTAGATAAGCCAGACCTTGTCGCGCGTATTGCTATATTAAAGTTACACACAGATAATATGCTGATAGATCAAAATGTTGATCTTAAAGTTGTTGCTCAACGTACCCCTGGGTTTGTGGGGGCTGATTTGGCTAATATTGCAAATGAAGCCGCTATTCTGGCAGTACGTGAGCATCATACAAGTATTTCTATGCAAGATTTTGAAGCCGCTATAGACCGTGTTATTGCCGGCCCTGAGAAAAAGCATCGGGCATTAAATTTAGTAGAAAAAAAGCGTGTTGCTTATCATGAATCAGGTCATACTTTGGTGGCTGAAAGTGTTCCAACTGCCGAACCTGTACATAAAGTTTCTATTATTCCTCGTGGAATAGCTGCTTTAGGATACACCCTACAATTACCCACTCAAGAGAAGTTTTTATCCACAGAAAAAGAACTAAAAGATCAAATTGCTATTTTAATGGGGGGGCGTGTCGCCGAAGAACTTGTTTATCAAGATGTTTCTAGCGGTGCTTCCAACGACTTAGAGCGTGCTACAGAAATTGCTCATAGCATGGTTACACAACTTGGAATGAGCAAAAAATTAGGGCCATTAACATTTGGAAAAAGACAACAGCTAATGTATTTAGGTGTTCAGGGTGCTGAAGAAAAAAATTATAGTGAAGAAACTTCTCGGCTTATTGACAGTGAAGTTAAGATATTGATTGAAGAGGGATACCAAACAGCGACTCACATTCTTACCGAGAAAAGTAAGCTACTGGATAAATTAGCAACCTTACTAGAACAAAAGGAAGTATTAACAGGTGAAGAAGTTATTGCTGTTATTAATCAAAATAATTAATACATCAAGATAACATTCAAATAATCAGTTTATCTGGTTGATTTTTTGGTTATTAGGACTGTAAAGTTGTCACGAGTTTTATTTCAGCGACGCTTTCCTTTTTCAGTTTCACTCTATGAACTTGATATGACATCTATTTTACCTTTCACGCGAATGTATATGGTGGTGTGTAAGGACTGGAGAGATACCAGCCCTTATGATGATACATAGTAAATATGTTTAGCTATCGTTTTCTGTTGCCTTATTTATAGTAAGCATTGGGAGTATTGAGACAGGGAGAGACATCCGTGCGCATGTTGAATGACAATATTCTCTCCAGTATGGCCATATTTGGTGAGGTACATTAATTCTACCAAATTCGAAAACTGCATCCTTTGGCAATTCTTCATCGCATTTAATTACATATTCGGCAGTGAAGAGAGCTACAATTTCGGCTACTACAAGTTTATCCAACTCCTCGGTACACTCTTGACCCTCTTTTAATTCTTCTGGAATTGGACCTTTTAAATAACGCATTCGTGCTTCAGTTTGATAAACTAAAAAATTATATTTAATACCGTTTTCTTCTTGAAGTTCTTTTTTGACACATGATTTTGTATCAATATTAAATTGCCCTACCAGTTCTTGGTTTGGAATTAGAGGATCAAAATCATTATATATTTTTGCTTCAGAGGTATGTAGGTAAACCATCTTTATCGATAGGTTATCCATAGCCTGTTGTAATGCTTCTCTGTTCATGCTGATTGTCTATTGTCAAAATACTTTATATCATTAACAGCCATATGATTTGTTTGAACTAAATATATGTTAGGTTGCGTAGTTGTAACAGGCTCACTCCATAAGATTTCTTTAGCTCCAAAGTCATCACAGGAGAATTTATTTAAATCTTCTTGGCGTGAAGCCCTTTCTAGTGTTTTAACATTGATTTTTA
Organism: Gammaproteobacteria bacterium; assembly: GCA_024277935.1. Lineage (GTDB taxonomy): Bacteria > Pseudomonadota > Gammaproteobacteria > Methylococcales > Methylomonadaceae > QPIN01. The sequence continues at coordinate 39,296 of JAJRUF010000074.1, read as the reverse complement.
CAGCATCTAAAATACCACTGCTAAATGCTTCAAATGATAATTTTACAGTCAAATCAAAAGCTTTAGAAAGTTTACGCAATGTTTTAATTGTCCAAGCATCATAATCTATATCTTCAAGCGCACAAATTCGCTCTTGTTTCATGCCAGAGGCATCAGCAAGTTCTTTTTGTGTCCATCCACGTTGTTCTCGTAATACTTTTATTTGTGCTGCAATGGCCATATTAGAAAATTCTTCCATATAAGCATGAGCATATTCTTTATCATCGAATTCTGTAACTAGTGTTTTAACTAACTCTTTCATGAGAGCATCTCCTATTAGGGGTTTCAATGATTATCTTTTTTCTATCGTTAGCTTTTTCATCAGCTTTACGAGGTACAAATTTAGAATCACGTTCTGTTGCACCAATAAGTAATGTAAATTCATGTTCATTATCGATAGGTCCTTTGCACAGCATAGGTCTAAGCTGGACTTTTCCTTTTACTCTAAGCTTTAAAATACCTGCTGTATGAGTACCAGTCAGTATTTCTGGGAATAACCCAGAACCTTGTAATGAAAGCATATCAAGCCGTACGTTAAGTTTTGCACACTCAATTTTTTGCAACTTTTTTGTCCATTCTTTAAATTCATTGTTACCATTTCCATTTAGATAGTCGTATAAAGTAAATTTTGGAGTAGTTTGCATGAAGTATAGTTTATAATAAAATTATTATAATGGATATGGGTTTTTTAAAGTGAACGCTGTTTTTATCTTTTTAAAGACATGTTGATCGAATCGCTTCCTTTTTCCACGGTCCGTGTGAAAGTAGTCTAACGCTGCTCTTTAGCACTAAAGACGTACAAAAGATTTCTAACGAAAAAAGCGAGGGTATAACTATTTATTATTCAGTGTACACATTGTATAGAGAAAAGATATGTCTTTTCTCTATATAGACAGTCAACAGCCTACTTTTGAAAGCGTTGCTATTTCTCTTAGTTTTGGCACCTGTAAGCTAGCTTGTTCTGCATAATTTAATACTCTGTTTAACCGCGATAATGCACTGCGGCCCAGACAATACCGATCAGGGCAGTCTTCAATTCCTTCGACCATCCCATTTATTAGTTTTTCATGAGGTAATTTTTGGTTTATTAGTGATTCTTGTATAAGAATCACCTCCTCCGCAATTTCTCTGGCTAAAACCTGATGCAAAGACCATAAATTACCTACTGTACAGTTATCGACTAAACCAGCAATATTAACAGTTAGTATATAAAGAGCTTTTCTCACCAATTCATATAATAACTCTTGTTCTGTTTTCAATACAGGTGCAGGTACACCAACGGCTTGTAACGCCTCCGAAATTACCTTGGCATTCGGGCCAAAGCTAGGGGACTGTAGTATATTAGTTAATTCTAAGGTTTTCTTTTTTTCAAACCAGACAACAGTTACTGTCGGGTTTTTTATTTGATGAGCTTGCCAGTCTTGCGGCAATAATTCATTTTGCACTAAAGCAACTTTGTTAGACCAAGTTTCAGGTAACTTATCTAACACTGAATGAAGTTCAGTTTCTTGTACGGTCACTAAAACTAACTTAGGTGTTGGGATCTGCTGGCTCTCCTCAGCCATATTCATCATCCGTGTAATGGGATATACAGGATAACCACAACGAAGAAAACCACGTGAAAAAACAGCTGCTAACTCCCCAATACCGATAATAACAATAGAATCTTTCATAAGTTTAATTTTATTTTTATACAGTTGTTTACTTGTTAACTTTTACGAGCTAACTCTTTATTATAAAGTGATGCAATTAAATTTGCCTGATATACCATACCGACAAGACGTTGCTCAGAATTAACAATGGGTATTTGCCGATGTCCTTGAATAGACATGAGTTTAATGAGGTCAACAATATGACAAGTATCAGCCAAAGTAACAACAGGACTGGTCATAATAAAACCAACTGACTCTGGTTTATTAGCTATTACATCAGGCGTTCGCTGAATAAATTGCTGAAATTTATCCTGAAAACTTGTATAAACATCCAGGTCAATATGCTTAAAAAAATCATTCCAAGTAAGTATACCAATAACTCGATTTGCTCTATCAATAACAGGCATTGCTTTCAGCTTGTTACGACGCATAATTCGCCAGGCATCCTCCACTTCTGTACCATATTCAACTGTTATTACATCCCTAATCATAATATCAGCACATAAAATAGACCCTTTAATACGCTTAAAGGCATTTTTTTCTACTTTCGATAAGACATGACTCAATTCCGCATGAGTCATATCAATAAAAACATCACTATCTTTTAGTGCTAGCTCAAGATCTTGCTCTGAAAAACCAATTTGATGAACCGGTGCTAACACAGTGTGTCGTTGATCAAGCTTTTTCTTTACGGGTAACGGACTAGGATATTCTCTTGCCATTATCCAGCGGTTTATTATTATTGCTAATAATAATAAACTTATAACATTCACCGCAACGGGAACAATTACAAAGGAATAGCCTAAAGAGGTAATTGAGGTGCCTGCCATTATCGGCGTTAAGCTTGTTGCTGCTGCAGGAGGGTGCAAACAACGCATCACTAACATCATAATAATTGATCCACCGACTGCCATAGCCGCAGCAGTTGATGTTTCCGAAATATTCAAAGCACAAAATACACCGACAACGGCAGAAATCAATTGCCCCCCCACAAAAGGCCACGGTTGTGCAAGAGGACTACTCGGTATAAAAAACAATATAATGGCAGAAGCCCCCATAGAAGCAACAATCATGGGATAACCTGGCCAGGGTGAAACAATTTTAGTGATTAAAGCAATAAAAAACACCGAACAAAAACAAGCAAGAAGGGACAGTAATTTAACTTTAATACTTAAGCTAACAGGGTCAATTGCAAGGTATCTAAAAATCTGAAATATTTTCATTGTTACAAAATAACTTACTTAAAACTGCTTGTAAAAGCAGTATTAAAACACTTTTTTTGTTTTAAGTTATCCTCTTTTTAGCTAATTTCCTTATAAAATAAGGAATATATTTATAATAAAAATTCAATACTCAAGTTCAAAAAGGATAAGAGTTTGAATTGAGAAAAGCTTTGTCCCAATATCACGACGGGAGAAATTAGCTATTTATTAAAAATAAAACCTTTTAATTGCAGGTGGTTACAGGATTTTAAAGCATTTAATTTTTTTTTGACCGTAAGTTTTTACCTGTCGATCATAAATATTTATGCTCTGTCGTGCACTTGAGACATTCCCAGCATAAATAAAAATATTTTATACTCTAAAACACTTTGAATAAACGCCCTCCCCTATATTTATTGCGTTTTATTGGTATATGGCATAGCAAGTGCTTTTCTTTCTGGTGCTATCAGAGCCACCTATATATCACTAATTTTTTATCTCTAAGTTAGCTTAAGTTTATAGGTATCGGGTAGCTTTATATACTTAGCGTGATGACATTAACGAGTATTTAGCTTTTTAATTTACTGGACATTCAATATTGAAACTGTCACATAACAGGCTTGTTACTCCCTCCCTTAAGTAACAGTTTGTGCAATATCTATATCAGTAAAGTTGACAGATAAAGATTGTTAATTTGTTCCCACCTTTTATATAAATCATGGATTATTCGGGTTTTACAACCTGAATTAAAAATTTTCAAATTTTACAGAGAATATAAAATGATTATCCAAAAGAATATTATGTTTACCCTGCTACTGGTTTTTTTTCAGGTATCGCAAATGCTAGTTTATTAGAACTACAACCTGGCTGGCCGAGACTAGTTGATAATAATACTAAGATCAAAAGTCAATACAAAGGTAATACTGCCTTTTTTGAAGTGGAAAATAAAAAAAGTGAAAGAGGACACGACCCCTACTTCAAGGAGTCAGCTGGTGTACCACGGGTGAGTCTGGTTGACCCGAAATTTAAAACATGGGCAGATATTCGTGTACGTAATGATGGTCTTGAGGTTTTAGACGGTGTATTTGAAGTTTATGGGTCTTTAGAGCTAAACGGTATTTTCAATGATGGTTTAGCATTCTCAGCCAGTCTTGTAGATGTGGGCTGGGATGACTACACCATTGCATTTAAAATGGAATCAGACCAACAGGGTTATTTATGTGACTTGGGGTTTTGTTCTTTTGCCAACGAATTGTTGTCATTCAACCTGACTGACGGTATATTTGATGGCGATTTCACTAAGAACCTATCGTTGAATGCACAAACGGTTGCCACTGTTCCTGTTCCACCAGCAGTTTTGATGTTTGGAACGGGTTTGCTAGGTTTGGTGGTAAGAAGACCAACGACGTGACTGCAAGTATTCTAGGTTGAGATAATTTTATTCCTCCAACAAATCAACAAACTATGGACTAAAGTCCATAGTTTGACTTTGGATGTACAGTAATAAGGGGCGGCGGTAGTTTATAAAAGCCTTACCTCCAAATGTTAAATAAATATAATTCTTTCTTAGACACGGCTGAAACCCTAGCATAACAGACGAAAAAAGTATTATGCTGGGCTCTAGCATTATTTATTAAGAAGCAATGTCAAAACGATCCAGTGTCATCACTTTGACCCAAGCTTTAATAAAATCATTGACAAACTTTTCTTTAGCATCATCTGCTGCATAAACTTCGGCTATGGCGCGTAGCTCTGCATTAGACCCGAATATCAAGTCTACAGATGTTGCTTTCCATTTGGCTTTACCTGTTTTACGATCAACCCCTTCATAGACACCTTTAGTTTTACTAGATTTATGCCATTTAGTCGACATATCCAACAAATTGACAAAGAAATCATTACTCAAGCTACCAACCTGATCCGTCAACACACCGTATGATGACCCTTCAAGATTAGTATTTAATACCCGCATACCACCGACTAGAACAGTCATTTCTGGAACTGTTAAGGTCAGGAATCTAGCCTTATCAACAAGCATTTCTGTTGGTGACAAAGGACTTTTTGTCGTGTAATAATTACGGAATCCATCTGCCATTGGCTCAAGCACAGCAAAGGAGTTTGCATCCGTTTCCGCTTGTGTTACATCGACACGCCCAGGTGTGAATGGCACAGTCACATCATAACCACTCTCTTTTGCAGCTTTTTCAATGGCCGCTGCACCGCCTAATACAATAAGGTCAGCCAGAGAAACTTGCTTATTAGTAGAGTCAGCGCTAATAAAACTGAACAGAGAACTTTTATTTGAACCATCATTAAATTCTTTTTGAATGGTTTCCAGTGTAGTCAACACTTTTGCCAACTCTGATGGGGTATTCACTGGCCAGTCTTTTTGTGGAGCCAAACGAATACGAGCACCATTAGCACCTCCACGCATATCTGTTCCTCGAAAACTAGAAGCCGATGCCCAAGCAGTTCTTACTAATTGAGGTATGGTTAAACCAGAATCCAAGATTTTATCTTTCAATATTGCCACATCATCTGCGCTAACCATATCATAATCAACTGCTGGAACTGGGTCTTGCCAAATAAATGTTTGTTTAGGTACATCGGTACCAAGATAACGCGACCTTGGTCCCATATCACGATGCGTCAATTTAAACCAGGCTTTAGCAAAAGCTTGATCAAATTCAGAAGGGTTATCCAGAAAACGCTGGGCAATTTTTTTATAGCTGGGATCAAATTTTAATGCCAAGTCAGTTGTAAACATCATAGGAGCATGTCGCTTGGATGAATCATGTGCATCAGGTACAAATTTAACTTCGTGTGCATTCTTAGGAGTCCATTGTATTGCTCCTGCAGGACTTTTGGTTTTTACCCACTCCATGCTAAATAAATTTTGCAGGTAATTCATACTCCAAGCGGTGGGTGTAATAGTCCAAGCACCTTCCAAGCCACTAGAAACAGTATCGACTCCCTTACCTGTACCACATTTATTTTTCCAGCCAAAGCCTTGTTCTTCAACCCCCGCTTTAGCAGGTGCAGATCCTAAACATTTATCAGCAGGATGAGCACCGTGTGCTTTACCTAATGTATGCCCCCCTGCAATCAAAGCAACCGTTTCTTCATCATTCATTGCCATTCGACCAAAGGCTACACGAATATCATGGGCCGCTAGGAGAGGCTCTGGGTCACCTCCAGGACCTTCAGGATTCACATAAATCAGTCCCATTTGAGTGGCTGCAAGAGGCTTATTAAGTTTCCTACTTCCATGATAACGTTTTGCATCCGATAGAAACTTCTTTTCTTTCCCCCAGTTGACACTTTCAGGTTCCCAAGCATCTTTCCGGCCTCCAGCAAATCCTAAGGTTTTGAACCCCATTGATTCAAGTGCAACATTACCCGACAATACCATCAGGTCACCCCACGAAATATTATGTCCGTATTTTTGTTTAATAGGCCAGAGCAATCTACGTGCTTTATCTAAGTTAACATTATCGGGCCAGCTATTGAGAGGATCAAATCGTTGTTGACCACCTGATTCTCCACCTCGCCCATCAAAAATTCGGTATGTACCAGCGCTATGCCAAGCCATGCGAATGAAAAAAGGTCCATAGTTTCCATAATCAGCAGGCCACCAGTCTTGAGACGTTGTGAGTACTTTCTTAATGTCCTTCTTAACCTCCGTCAGGTCGAGCTTGTTAAATGCTTCTGCATAATTAAAGTTTTCACCCATGGGGCTGGACTCAGCTGAATGCTGTCGAAGTGGACTAAGGTCTAATTGTTCTGGCCACCAGAATTTTGGTGATTTTAATTGATTATCTGCTAATGCTACACTTGAAGATAAAGCTATAATTATTGTAGCAGCAATTTTTGTTGTGGATTTTTTAAACATGGTATTCCCTCCAAAGAGATTAATGGGGTTTGCTATTGAAGCGAATTAAAGTTTAATCCGGACAGTTTGATAAGTATATTTGAATAAATAGAAGTTTATATTCGATTATTTTGATTGCTAACCTAATTGTTCTTTGCAAATAGTGATTAAAGTTTCAATACTTGATAAGCGAGTAAAGTTCGGACGTACAATAAAAGCAAGTTGTCTATGTGGACCTGGTTCATTAAGATGAACCACCGAAAGTGATTTGTGCTGTAGTGTCAGCTGTTCTATCGCCATTTCTGGAATCAAAGTAGTCCCTATATTCCCTAATACCATTTGGATAAGAGTATTAAGACTGGTCGCACTAACATTTTGATTGGCTATTTGTGCTGTCATTTTACATGCACTCAGAATATGGTCTTTAAGGCAGTGCCCTTCTTTTAGAAGTAACAAGTTACAATGTTTTAGCTTATCACTGGAAATTTCTTGTTGTTGCGAATATTTATTTCCTTTTAAAGTTACCCAGTAAAAATCTTCATCCCAAAATTTCAAGCTAAGTAGTCCATCACAAGGAAAAGGTAATGCCAGTATTGCTGTATCCAGATCACCTTGCCTCACTTTTTCGACTAAAATATGTGATTGACTCTCTACAATATTTAGTTGTGCATCTGGATAACGCTGATTTAAAACAGGCAATAATTTAGGTAAAATATAAGGCGCAACCGTCGGTATCAGACCAATATTTAATGGATAGCTAAGAGGTGATTTTTGTGTTTCAGCAAAATGTTGAAGATCTTCTACTTGTAATATAATATAACGTGCTTGCAGTAAAACTTGTTTGCCGATAGGGGTAACTAAAACTTTTTTATTATCTCTCTCAAAAATTTGCAGCCCAAGTTGCCTTTCTAGCTCATTTAGTGCGGTACTTAATGCGGACTGACTAATATGACACTTCTCAGAGGCTTTTTTAAAATGAAGCGTTTCTTCGATACTTAAAGCATAGCTAAGTTGTTTGATGGAAATCATCCAGGCTTATTTTCCGTATTTTTATTGATTTGATAAGTGATCTTACTCCATATTATTTTTGATAGCGTTCATTTTTTGAGTCAAGATATTATTAGTCCCCAAAGTGAGTGTCTCAATAATATATAAAGACCTTGGTTTTGGAGTAAAATGCTCTCGTACCCGTAAATACCATCCTCTTTTCACTTATTCAGCTCAAAACATGCCATATATTTGTCCTATTTGCCAATTACCCTTGGTTCAACATATTCCTTCAAAAGGTTATTATTGCAAAAAAAAACATCATTTTGATCTGGCAAAAGAAGGTTATTTAAACCTACTTCCGGTACAACATAAAAAGTCAAAGGACCCAGGAGACAGCCGTGCAATGATGCGTTCTCGACGGAATTTTCTTGAGTCTGAATACTACCTACCCATGGCAAAAGCTATTGCTACGTTGATTGATAAGTATAAACCTGAAAGTAGACCTATGCATGTTTTAGATATGGGCTGTGGCGAAGGTTATTACAGTCGACAAATTAAAGCATTCTGTGAATGTAGTGCTGATATTGACCTTCATGGTATTGATATTGCAAAAAATGCTATTTTTGCTGCTGCAAAAAAACAACAAAACGCTCATTTTATTGTTGCCAGTAATAAAAAACCACCTTATGCTGATAATTTTTTTGATCTCATCCTTAAAGTCTATGCTCCCTCTAATGAAAACGAAGTTAAACGTATCTTAAAAACTAAAGGTTTTTTATTAACGGTTACCCCTGGCCCAAAGCACTTATGGCAACTAAAAGAATTTATCTACAAAAAGGTAAATGAACATAACATTACAGTAGATTTACCTGAAGATTTTGAACAGATTGAAAGCCAAAGAATTAGCTATAAAATTAAGCCCGACCAGATAAGTAGAATGGCTTTGTTACAAATGACACCTTTTGCATGGCGAGTAAAAAATGAAATGCTCAATACTATCCAACGCGCTAATGGCCTAGAAATTGAGACCGATTTTATTTTGACATTAGCTCAATTAAAACTAAAAACCTAATAAACAGAACCTCAAAATGTAAGATGCATTTCGTACCCCAGGTCACCTTATAATTTTCAATTTCGAATATTATTGAATTTATATTCCTAACGGCAATAACTTCAGAGTTGAACCCTAGGAGGCTGTCCGAGAATAGATAACCTACTGCGGAAAAGCCCTTTTGGCCATTTTTTCCGTTCATTTTCGTTGAATAGCGCAACTATTCGCCTCAAATGAACGAAAAAACTGACTCAAAAGAGCTTTCCCTCGTGACGGCTTCTATTCTCGGACAGCCTCCTAGGTAATTGTTTTGGTCTCAAATATTACTGTAACAAAAGTAAAAGGTAGCAACCATGAAAATGCAGGCGGTAAATACCTCCGAAGTTAATTGAAGGTATTAGTCTGCTATTTTTTATATCGATTTAGAATGTCTACTTTAATTGGCGCTTACATTAATACTAGCACTTGCTCTATCGCGGCCTAAAGATCCACCCTACCCCATCATAATAACTTTCTAAAACCTTTCATCCCAAGCTTTATCCATTCGTTTAACAGAGATGGGATAGGCCGTTTTTAACTGTTGAGCAAATAAAGAAACCCTCAACTCTTCCAAATCCCAGCGAAATTTATCTAGCTCAGGGTTAATACATGTTTTTTTAGCTTTAGTTTCTACTTCATCCCAATAGCGTTTCCAATATCTATTGAGTTGTTGCATTTCCTGCTTATTATCTTTTTGTTTTTCTAGCCGGTATTCAATTGCTTTTAAATAACGAACAATTGATTTTAACTGGTTATAAGGCGTATAAAAAATAAAGCCTGAATAAATCAACCGACTTAATTGCTGGTTTATATCATCAGCAACTTCTTTTGAAGTTCGCCCTAACTTGAGTTGTTTGTTTATTTCAAAATACCTTTCCATAATATCATTGACAGTCTTGCCAATTTCGTTGGCAAAACTAACCAGGTAGCCTTTATTATTTTTTAAGCTATCATCAAAAGTTGCTTGCGTTCGAATATCACCTTCTTGCATAAAAGTAGCCACTATAATTGCAAATAACATATCTTCTTTATATGACTTTCCTTGCCTATCTTTTATTAATGGATGCTGATCTAACTTATTGTAATTTAGCTCGACCATCGGTGATTTAGGTAGATTTTTTACTATGTACTTACTGTCTTTACGTGTTTGCAGTTGAAACAAACGTACTAAACCCGAAAAATGAGCCTGTTCAGCTTTATCTCTTGTATCAAAAATACGTACCCCAATTGTTTCGCCCTCATCAATCAGTGCTGGAAAACCAACAAATGATTGACCTTTTTGCATAAATTCATAAGTCTCTGGTAAATCATCAAATGCCCATTGGATATATCCGGTATGATTCATTTCATCAGCGGCTATTTGATCGAAGCTATCTCCTGCTTTTTCACTGTATTTGTTTTGCAGACTTTTTAAATTTCGTCCATAAGCTAAAGAGCGCCCTTTATCATCAACCACTCTATAGTTCATTTTTAAATGATCACTTAATACGCTTGGATTCCATTCTGTTAATGGAATCGCCTCACCGGTTAATTTTCTTAGCCTCATCCCTAACCATTCGTATAAAGAACCTTTAAAATCTGGTTCTATGGCCAAACACTCTTTTGCTGTTTGTGGCACAGGTACAAAATGTTTACGCACCTGCTTAGGTAAGGATTTAATCAAAGCAATAATTTTTTCTTCCAATAACCCCGGTACTAGCCATTCAAAAGATTGAATAGATACTTGATTTAACTGATGCACAGGGATAATAGCGGTTACCCCATCTTCATCATGGCCGGGTTCAAAACGATACTGCAGTTCTATCGATAAGTTTCCTACCTTTTTATGTTCTGGATAATCCCAATCACTGATATGTCCATCATCTTTACGGGTTAAGTCTTCTTTGGTTAAAAATAATAGCTTGGGGTTTTCTTTTTCTGCTGTTTTACGCCATTTATCCAGTGTAATACCATTAACAACTTGTTCCGGTAATTTCTGATTGTAAAACTCATATAACCACTCTTCATCTTCTATTAAATCTACTCGCCGCCCCTTATGTTGTATGTAACCAACCTCTTCCAATAAATTTTTATTGGCTTTAAAAAAAGGTGCATTGGTATGATAATCTTGTGCCACTAACCCACAGCGGATAAATATTTCTCTTGCCGCTTTCGGATCAATTCGCTCATAAGGAATTTTTCTTTTGGGTTGTACCGTTAAACCATATAGCATCACTCGCTCATATACAGCACTACGCCCTGCTTTCTTTTCCCAGTGTGGCTCGTAATAACTGGATTTAACCAAGTGTTTAGCGCACTGCTCAATCCATTCAGGCTCTATTCTTGCAACAGTTCGCGCATAAACTTTGGAGGTTTCAACTTGTTCCGCCGCTATAATCCATTTAGGTCTCACTTTATATTGACCTGAACCAGGGAAGATAAAAAATTTAAGGCCTCTAGCACCTAGGTACTCATATTGCTCATGCTTAAAACCAATATTGGATAATAGTCCGGGTAGTAACGCACAATGAACAGCTTCATAACCCGCATCACTGGTATTGGGTATAAGTTTTAACTCACCTTTAATCACCTGCATGATTTGAGCATGAATATCAAACCACTCGCGCATCCGAATATAAGATAAAAAATGTTCTTTACAATATTTTCTTAGCTTGCTGTTTGATAAATGTTTTTTCTGCGCTTCAAAGGTATTCCAAATATTTAAAATTGTTAAAAAATCAGAGTCATCAACTTTAAACTCGGCATGTTTACTATCCGCTTGCTGCATTTTATCCGCAGGCTTCTCTCGGGGGTCTTGAATACTTAATGCCGAAACAATAATAGAGATTTCTGTTAAACAATTTAATTTGTCAGCGGCTAATAACATTCTTGCTAGCCTGGGATCAGTGGGGATTTTAGCTAACTGCCTTCCCATCGCCGTAATTTTACCTTCTTTATCTAAAGCATTAACCTCATGTAAAGAATTTTTTCCATCCCGAATCATTTTATCTTCAGGAGGTTCAACAAAGGGAAAATCTTCAATATCACCCAGCTTTAAAGCCGTCATCTGTAAAATAACAGAAGATAAATTAGTTCTTAAAATCTCTGGTTCGGTAAATTGTGGTCTTGCCAAAAAATCTTCTTCTGAATACAGTCGAATACAAATCCCTTCTGCAACACGGCCACAACGCCCTGCCCTTTGATTAGCACTGGCTTGTGAAATTTTTTCTATGGGCAAGCGTTGGATTTTACTGCGATGACTATAGCGACTAATCCTTGCATGCCCCGTATCAATCACACTTCTAATGCCTGGCACAGTCAATGAGGTTTCAGCCACATTAGTTGCCAATACGATTCTGGATTTGCCTTGAGGTTTAAAAACTCTTTCCTGCTCAGAGACACTTAATTTTGAATATAGCGGCAAAATATCGCAATGTGCAGGGTTATGTTTTTTTAATGATTCTGTGGTTTCCCTAATTTCTCTTTCACCATTTAGAAAGATTAGAATATCACCCGGTAAATCCCTATGTAACTCATCCACTGCATCTACAATCGCTTGCTGAATATCTGCGGTAGTCTCATCATCATCCTCCATTAATTCTAGCGGACGGTAACGCATTTCTACTGGGTAAGTTCGACCGGATACATTGATAATTGGTGCATTAGAAAAGTGCTTAGAAAACCGCTCTGGGTCAATCGTTGCAGAAGTAATTATTAGTTTTAGATCAGGTCGTTTAGGTAACAACCACCGCATATAACCTAATAAAAAATCAATATTTAAACTACGTTCGTGCGCCTCATCAATAATAATAGTGTCATATTGATTTAGATAAGGGTCATTTTGGGACTCTGCTAATAAAATACCATCCGTCATAAGTTTAACTAATGACTTATCATGTGTTTTATCGTGAAAACGCACTTTATAACCGACGGATTGACCTATTTTTTGGCCTAATTCTTCGGCAATTCTGTCGGCCACTGTACGTGCCGCAATTCTTCTTGGCTGGGTATGGCCAATAAATCCGTTGACACCACGGCCTATTTCTAAACAAATTTTAGGGATTTGAGTGGTTTTACCAGAACCGGTTTCACCGCATAAAATCAGCACCTGATTTTTTTTAATTAAATCCGCTATTTCAGTTTTTTTTGCTGTGACAGGTAAGTCAGGATATTCAATTTTAGGGATACTGGTTTTTCGCTGATTTCTTTTATGAATAGATTGTTCTATTTTTCCTGCCAATATATTTAATTTTTTTTCAGGAACATTAGCTTTTTTCAGCTCACTGCGTAAACGGTCTAACTGTCGTTTATAGCTGTGTCTGTCTACATTCATGCAGAACTGCAATTGTTTAGAAAGTTGTTTTATTAAGGTATGACTAGGCATAAAAATAAGCAGGCAAAAGCTGGCTATTATAGCCTTATTAAATACTTAGTAAAAATAGCATCTACTTAATTGCAAGATATGCTCCCTCAATAATAAACCCTGAATGCACATTGAATTTCATCAAATTCATGTAAATAAGGTTTAGCGACTTCATGACTCGCTGCAACGACAATTAAATCATGAGAAAAAACTGAGGTGTTATACCAATTAAAACTACCATCAATCACAATATAATCATCAATGATGCAGTATTTTGAATGAATGGGTGAATAAGGTACTTCATGGTCATCTTGACCATAAACCAAACCGACAGGTACACCTGCAAACCGTAATTGATCAACCGCAGGCAATAAAGGCTGCCTTAACTCTTCTTCCATCGAGCGCATGACACCCACTTCACCCTGCCTGGCAATATGCCCATTTAGTAATAGGTGTACATAAACACCTCTATTTTTTGCTTCAATCAATGCATTAATCACACTATCATGATGCCCACCCAATAAATCACCAATCAAAAATAAGGTCACTTTAATTGAATGCTTTGCACGGTTAATTTCACTTAAAATTGCATGGTGTGGTAGGTAATTTTCTCCATTAGCTATCGTATAACGACCATAGGTGTATAACATATTAAAATGACTGTGAGGGTCAATCCCATACTGTTGAATAACCCCTCCTCGTTGACTTTGAAAAATATTATCCAATAACCGACACATTCCTTTTGAATGGAAAGTCATTCCAGACTCCCAGTTAGCCCACCAGCGATCAAACGTAATATTAAAAGATCCCATAATACAATCTTCATCATTAAAGATGATGAATTTGGTATGCATATCAGGTTCAACTTCAATTAAGTGATGGTCAGGACTGCAAACAACACCAATTAACTCAATACCCGCTCTTTTTAAACGCGCATAACTTTGGCTATTCGTTAATGTCATTTTGCGCCAATCAACAATACATTGTACCCATACCCCCTGCTCACTGGCATGGATTAAATGGGTTACAAAATCAGCATCATCTATACAGTCTACACTTACTTTAATGGTACATAAGCGTTCATGATCATGACGCTTACATTGCATGACTTTATCAATTAAATGATGAATATAACTTTTAGGATGATACGGATGGTTAAGCTGGCCTTTAGTAAATTTAGGCACCAGCTCTAAAGATTCAAAATGATGATTCATCCAGTCCACATCATTTTGTAACTCACCTGCATTTAATTCATAAGTTCGATAGCTATTAGCTGTTGTATACTCGGAAGTTATTTCTCGAAATTGATGCTCATCAGGGTTGCCTTGTAATTGCGGCCAGTCCATATAAATGTATTCTTTTTCTGAAGCCAGAGAATGCCCGTCTTTATGGATGATAAAAGAAAACTTAGCACAGTTGGCTTGCCCATAACTACTTGAAAAAGGATGGATGTAAAAATCTCGGGTACGACGTTTATGTCGGTCCCACTCAATATCATAGGGTTCGGTATCGATTATATACGTTTCACAAATACCATCATTACTATAAACCTTTAAAATAACTTTAAGATTGACTTGAGCACCATGATACATCTCAAAATCCATCCGTCCCCAACGCACAAAAAACTCATGATTAAAATCATTTACTCTTGCAAATGAGCCACCTAATTCACCACGAACAGGTCTGGCATAATGTTCTGCTATTTCCATTGCCGCCTCTTAATTTTTTATTATTATTTTTGGTTCAAACGTCATAAAATAGCCACAATGATCAGACACACGCCCATAATCAAACTCAGTAAATAATATTTTTGCCGAGGTGACTTGTAATTGACTAGACTTATTCATAAAAATATAGTCTATTCGGTAATCGTCAGTTAATAAATCTTGCCAATGGGCATCATTAACCCTAAATATTTTATCAAAAACACCCTGCTCATTAGCCGCTAAATATTGATCATCATACTGATTTGAATTAACGATATATTCATATCCATTTGTTCCCGCTGTAATATTAAAATCCCCACATAATAAGGTTGCCTTAACATCATCAGTTTGAACCGATTCTGCCCATTTATGTAAGCATTGAAACTGATTTTGAAAACCATCTTCCACCCAGCTTAAATGTGCCGAAAAAACATTAATCGCACCAATATAAGGTACATTAACTCTTGCCATCACCACTTTTCTAGAATGAATACTATATATATCATGACTATCTGATACATATTTTGACTCTTGATTAGACAAAGGAAACCGACTTAGAATGGCCACCCCCTCTTTAAATTTATCAAAGCCAATATGAGACCAATCTGTATGTAAATAAAAAGGTTTTTTTAAACGATCATTAATTAGCTTTGCTGAATTGGACTCCCAGTCACCCAGTCCATCTCGCCAGTATTCAGCCACTTCTTGCAAACACACAATATCAATGTCCAACTCATTTATGGCTTTAGCAATTTGAGTAAATTTTTCATCCTGATTTTCTTCTTGATAACAATGTAAATTAAGGATTAAAACTTTTAACTGCTCCCTTTCAAAAGAATAGTTATTGCCCTCATTATTTTCCCATAAAGCTTTACCATCACGCTCGCAGCAAATAACGTATTGTAAGCGGAAAGCATCATTATGATTTATTTGGCCTTCCCATAGTTGCACAGCATATTGGTTGGGATTTCTGGCATTACTTTTAAACTGCTTATCCCAATATTGCCGGTCAAAATGACAGGGAGTTTTTTCTATCGTGACCCAGTTATCAGTCGTCCAGTGAATAGTCACCTTCTCTGCATTAAAAGATTGCCCTACCGCAATAAGAATGGGCATATGTGTTTGTTGATCTTGAAAACAACTGGAAACACTAATATTTTGTACCAAGGTTTTATGTGCTAACTGTATCCCTGAATCAGCTTCACTCATATAGTTTTGCCCGTGGTTATTATCCCAGTATTCAGCTCCAAAAACTCGGTAGCGAATACCAAATTTAATATTTCCCGGAAGTGATTCAGAAGCAGATGCCGTTAATTCAATATGAGCTTGCCAGTATTCTTTATCATTTCCTTGCATACTATGATACTTAGCTGCGAGAGTGTGCCAGACACCCTCTTCACCCGACCAAACAACATCAAGCTCTTTGTCATAAGATAAATTCTCCACTAGCATAAAAAATGTTATCTGCTGTTGGATATTGTTTTGCAACCTAGAAATTACATTTTCTACATAGAGGAATTTAATTTTATCCATTAGGTTTCCAACATGCTCTAAAAGTATTAACAATACCCCTACAGATAAAATATCGCAACTACATAAACATCACTTCAATTGACTTTTTTAGGCGGCTGGCAACAAATAACTTACTCATCTTCCCACTCTAATTCTGCAAATGCACTGGTTATATTTTTTTTATGGAACTGATCAAATAATTTCCACTTATCTTTTTCTGAATAAGCGACTGTTTTAATAGCTTCTTCAATAAACTTACCTTTAGCAATCATTTCACGGGTTTCAGTGAGTATTGTTTGTAAATAATATTTTTCTGCCTGCAAGCCTTTTGGCCAATCGGTCACTACTGGACCATGCCCAGGAATAACCACTTTATAGTTTTGTTTTTCCATTCGGTTAAGTTCATTAAGCCACCCTATTAGACTCCCATCAATAACAGGGAGATGCTCCAGAAAAAGCAAATCTGCCATCCAAAGTGTATTTGTTTTTGGGTCAAAAACGGTTAAATCATTATCAGTATGAGCGGTTGGATGAGCAGTTAATACCAATTTCCGTCCACCAAGATCAATAATCAAATGATTTTTTACAGCTTTCTCAGGAGCAATAATATTTTTTTCTTTTAATTTAACACCAATTTGATCTATAGATTTTTCAATATAATACCTACCGCGAGTAGACATGGCTCTGGCAAGATTTTTATGGCCAATAAATTTTACACCTTGTTGTTTAAAAGCAATATTGCCAAAAATATGGTCAGGATGAACATGAGTATTAATAACAAAACAAATGGCTGTAGTGGTAATTTTTTGTATCGCTTTTTTTAATGCATAACCTTGCTCAGGGTTTCCGCCTGTATCAATAACAGCAACACATCTATCACCCACAATAAAACCTATATTAGCTATAGCCCCATGATTTATTTTATTAGGTAATTCGGGTTTACCAAAATGCACAAAAACACCAGAACTAACTTCTGTTACTGCAAGTGCTGATAACGCCAAAACTTGTTGGCTAAAAAATACTAATAATCCAAATAATATCTTTTTCAAAATTGTTCCTCTTTTATGCTTTATAAACCAATGGGAAATCAATATAACACTTAGACCAGAAAAATTAGCCTGTTAATTATAACTAGCAGTGCAACCTTATCTAAAGATATGCGTTATACGCAAAAACAAAGTCTAGCCCCACCTTGAATTGATGTATTAAAACACTTGAATACAGCAATATTTAGGTTATGATAAGTTAACTATCAAAAATCACAAAAATGTTATGGGCTTACTTTTACAAGATGTACAACGGTATACCTATCAAGACTATCGCAACTGGCCAAGTGATGTCCGTTATGAATTAATTGCAGGAGAACCTTACTTAATGTCTCCAGCACCTGATCTAGCACACCAAGATGTAGCTGGTGAAGTTTTTCGTCAAATTGCCAATTGTCTGTCTGCCAAACCATGTCGTCCATTTATTGCACCAGTCGATGTTCGTCTTCCAAAAAACAATGAGGATGATGAGCTTATTGATACAGTTGTCCAACCCGATGTTTTAGTGGTTTGTGATAAAAACAAGTTGGATAAACACGGTATTCGTGGAGCCCCTGACTGGATTCTTGAAGTCTTATCGCCCTCAACAGCCAGTCATGATCAAATCAAAAAACAGAAACTATATGAACAACAGGGGGTTCAGGAATATTGGTTAATTCACCCTACAGACCGACTACTCACTATTTATAAGCTAAATAATGCTGAATATGGCAAAGCAACGATTTTTGAACTAAAAGGCTCCACTGATATAGAAACATTACCAGGCGTGACTATACACTGGGATGAATTAGTTTTGCGCTTGCCTGAAGATAACTAAGCCTCATTTATTGCCTTAATTCTCACACTGAGCGTTAGAAACTAGGGGAAATGTAACTTTTTATCTCTCATTGTGTCAGGCCGTGCTACAGCCTCAGTTCCAAGCTATTCAAGTAATTCCATGCACGTTCCTAATTTTTTACATGGCCCCAAGTAAATGATGACTTGATAATCAGTCCTTATCTACGGTAAAGTTCCATTAATTAATACTTCGATCAGTTGAGGACATACGTGTGGCAGTAATTACAATATCACCGGACCAGATTAAAAGAAAAAAACGTCGCGGGCCTAAAGGCCATGCCATTGATCTAGCTGCTTTAGCAGAGATACGGTCTTTATTAGGTGGTGAATCGCGGCAGAGGAATTTACTGATTGAACATTTACATAAAATTCAAGATCAATACCAACATATTTCTTCTAAACACCTTGTCGCTTTAGCACATGAGATGAAACTTTCTCCTGCTGAAGTCTATGAGGTTGCTTCTTTTTACCATCATTTTGATGTAGTTAAAGAAGGTCAAACACCCCCTCCTGCATTAACTGTCCGCGTCTGTGAATCACTGACTTGCTCAATGGCAGGTGCAAACCCATTGATTGATGCATTAGAAAATGGCTTAGGTGATGAGGTCCGTGTTCAAAAAGTACCTTGTGTCGGTCGCTGTCAACATGCACCTGTTGCTGTTGTAGGTCAAAACCCTATTCATCAAGCAACGGTTGAAAAGGTTACTTCTGCAGTAGAAAACAAAGAAATTAAAGATACTTTGACTGATTACATCAGTATGGATGCCTATAAAGCAGACGAGGGCTATCAAACGCTTAAAAAAGTACTTGAAGGAAAAATAAGTACTGAGTCTGTGATGAAAAAGATGGAGGATTCAGGCCTACGTGGTTTAGGTGGTGCGGGGTTTCCTGCTGGCCGTAAATGGCGTATCGTTAACGGTTTTGAAGGCCCTCGTATGATGGCGGTTAATATTGATGAAGGTGAGCCAGGTACTTTTAAAGATAGACATTATTTAGAAATTGATCCTCACCGTTTTCTTGAAGGGATGATGATTGCTGCCTTAACAGTCGGTTGTGAAGCTATTTATATTTATTTACGTGATGAATATGCAGGCTGTAGAGAAATTTTAACCAAAGAAATTGCTAATTTCCAAAATAACCCGCCCTCTTCAATTTATAAAATGCCACCTATTTATTTACGCCGTGGTGCAGGTGCATATATCTGTGGTGAAGAATCCGCCATGGTTGAGTCAATTGAAGGTAAACGTGGAATGCCGCGTTTAAGACCTCCCTTTTTAGCTGAGGTCGGCTTATTTGGTAGACCTACTTTAGAGCATAATATGGAATCAGTTTACTGGGTTAGGGATATTATTGAAAAAGGCCCCGATTGGTTCTCTTCTCATGGTCGACATGAGCGTAAAGGTTTACGTTCTTTTTCTATCTCGGGTCGTGTTAATAAACCGGGCGTGCATTTAGCACCAGCGGGTATTACCATGCGTGAATTGATTGAAGAATATTGTGGCGGTATGCAAGATGGCCATGAATTTTATGGTTATTTTCCTGGTGGAGCATCAGGCGGAATGTTGCCAGAATCAATGGCTGATATTCCGATGGATTTTGATACCTTAAACCAATATGGTTGTTTTATTGGCTCTGCGGCTGTAGTAGTTTTTTCAAATCAAGACAGTGCTAAAGAATTAGCGCTTAATGCGATGAAGTTTTTTGAAGAAGAATCATGCGGTCAATGCACACCTTGCCGTGTCGGCACAGCAAAAGCTGCAACCCTAATGGAACAAAAACAGTGGAATACTGAATTACTAGAAGAATTGGCTTCTGTGATGATAGATGCTTCTATTTGTGGCTTGGGACAGGCGGCACCAAACCCGATGCGCTGTGTTGTTAAATACTTTCCAGACGAATTAAAATAAGGAGATTAAATCATGGCTGCAAATCAACAAACTATGAATACTGCAACAATTGACTTTACCCTAGATGGTAAAGAAGTCTCTGCTTTGGAAGGTGAAACACTGATTCAAACCGCTCAACGTTTAGGCACAGAAATACCCCATCTTTGTTATAAAGAAGGCTTACGTGCCGATGGTAACTGTCGTGCCTGTGTAGTTGAAATTGAGGGAGAAAGAACCTTAGCACCTTCTTGTTGCCGTGCTGCTACACCAGGCATGAATGTACAAACTTCAAGTGAGCGTGCACTAAAATCACAAAAAATGGTATTGGAATTATTAAAATCTGATATGCCAAAACAAGGTGAATCCCCTTACTCTCTGAATTCTGAATTAGATCAGTGGGTTAAAAAACTCAACGTCGGTGAGCCTAGATTTGAAGCGCGTGAGCAACCAGCGGCAGATTTATCTCACCCTGCTATTGCGGTGAATATGGATGCCTGCATTCAATGTACTCGCTGTCTACGTGCTTGCCGTGAAGAACAAATGAACGATGTAATCGGTTACGCTAATCGCGGCTCTCATTCTGAAATCGTATTTGATATTGCTGACCCAATGGCTGCTAGTAGCTGTGTGGCTTGTGGTGAATGTGTACAAGCCTGCCCTACGGGTGCATTAATGCCAGCCAATAACGTCGGTTTGGAAGTGGCTGATAAAACCGTTGATTCAACCTGCCCTTATTGTGGTGTGGGTTGTTTAATCAAATATCATGTTAAAGATGACAAAATTTTATTTACTGAAGGTCGTGATGGCGATACTAACCATTACCGTCTTTGTGTAAAAGGACGCTATGGCTTTAACTATATTCACAACCCTTTACGTTTAACCAAACCTTTAATTAGACGTGAAGGAGTCGCTAAAACAACTGAATTATTAGACCCTAATGATTTGGATAAGGTATTCCGCGAAGCGACATGGGAAGAGGCTCTTGATTTTGCCGCTGGAGGCTTGAAAAAAATTCGCGATACCCAAGGTAAAAAAGCCTTGGCTGGATTAGGCTCTGCTAAAGGCAGTAATGAAGAAGCCTACTTATTCCAAAAATTAGTACGCACCGGGTTTGGTTCTAATAATGTAGACCACTGTACTCGCCTTTGCCATGCTTCATCAGTGGTTGCCTTACTTGAATGTTTAGGCTCTGGTGCAGTATCAAACCCTGTTTCTGATGTTAGCAAAGCTGAAGTTATTATTATTATTGGCTCCAACCCAACAGTAAACCACCCTGTTGGGGCTACATTTATGAAAAATGCTGCTAAAAATGGGACTAAAATCATTTTAATGGACCCTAATATCACGTCAATTGCAAAATACGCGAGCCACGTATTACAATTCCGCCCTGATACTGATGTAGCCATGCTTAACGGCATTATGCATGTGATTCTGGATGAAGGTTTACAAGATGATGCCTATATCAAAAAGAATACTGAAGATTTTGAACAAATGCGTGCGCATTTAAAAAATTATAGTCCTGAACATGTCGCCCCCATTTGTGGAGTTGAAGCTGAAACTTTACGCGAGGTTGCAAGACTCTATGCCACTTCAAAGAGCTCAATGATTTTATGGGGTATGGGTATTTCTCAACATATTCATGGTACTGATAATGCGCGTTGCCTTATTGCCCTTGCCTTAATGACGGGCCAAATTGGTAAGCCAGGATCAGGCTTACACCCTTTACGTGGACAAAACAATGTACAAGGAGCCTCTGATGTTGGCTTAATCCCAATGGTTTTTCCTGACTATGAACCAGTTAACGACCCCGTCAACCAAACTAAATTTGAAAAACTTTGGAATACATCACTTGATGCAGAGCCTGGCTTAACCACTGTTGAGATGATTCATGCTATTTTAGATAAAAAGGTTTTTGGTATGTTTGTGCAAGGTGAAAACCCTGCCATGTCAGATCCTAACCAAAACCATGCTCGTGAAGCTTTTGCTGCTTTAGAACACTTGGTTATACAAGATATTTTCTTAACTGAAACAGCTGGTTTTGCTGATGTTATCTTGCCTGCTTCTGCTTTCTATGAAAAAACAGGTACATTCTCTAATACTGATAGGCGCGTACAAATGGGGCGTCAGGCAGTTAATCCTCCTGGTGATGCTAAACAGGATTTATGGATTTTACAAGAAATTGCTAACCGCCTAGGTTGTGGCTGGACTTATTCTGGCCCTGAAGATGTGTTTAATGAGATGCGTCAAGCCATGCCAAGTATTGCAGGTATGACTTGGGATCGTTTAGAAAACGAAGACTCTCTAACCTATCCTTTAGAAAATATTGGTGATCCAGGCGAGCCTATTATTTTTACAGATGGCTTCCCTACAGATTCTGGTCGTGGCCGCTTTGTACCTGCTGAGTATATTCATGCTGATGAAATGCCAGGTGATGAGTACCCTTTAATCTTTATTACAGGTCGTCAACTTGAGCATTGGCATACGGGAAGCATGACTCGTCACTCCCCTACTCTTGATGCGATTGAACCTGATCCAGTGGTAACACTTCACCCTGTAGACCTTGAAGCACTAAATATTGAACCCGGTGGTTTAATTACTATTCAATCGAGGCGTGGAGAGTTAACCGCTTATGCCCGTGCTGATTTAGGCATTCAAAAAGGCAGCCTATTTATGGCCTTTTGTTATAACGAAGCCAGTGCAAACTTAATTACTAATGAAGCCTTAGATCCTTCTGCCAAAATTCCAGAATTTAAATTCTGTGCAGTTAAAGCAAGTGCGGGCGGTAAAATAGGGGTTAGAATTAATTAATAGCCCGGATAGCTCATAAGCAAGCAACCGCTTAACAGATATTCGGTATAAGACTGTAAAGACAAGGCATACCTTGTCTTTACAACTATTTAATTAACTAAAAATTAAGTTTCCAAATTATTTTCGCCGTGACGTATATATACACCCTTTATACATAGTGGGTACTACTTTAGGCGACAACTATTCTGACACAGGGGGGCAATCAAACAAGATGCAACCATTAATGCCATTATTTTATTAGATTTACTCTCTCAGGCAGTATCTTGGTCAATAGAGGACCTGCTGGATGAATCACAAGCTACTTTCAAAAGTTATCTGCATTAAAGTATTACACATACTGTCCAGCACACCACCCCGATGCCCAGGCCCATTGAAAATTATAACCGCCCAGCCAGCCAGTCACATCCAGTACTTCACCCACAAAATACAAACCATTTATAGTTTGGCTTTGCATGGTTTTTGATGAAATTTCAGCACAGTCCACACCTCCTAAAGTCACTTCTGCTGTCCGGTAACCTTCTGTTCCATTAGGTTTTATCTTCCAACAAATTATATTTTGTACGATTTCATTTAATTGTTTATTAGAAATATCTTGTAAAGATAACAGCAATAATTTTTGCTCAATTAATGCTTCAAGTAAACGTTTAGGTAAAAATTCAGCCAAAATAGTTTTTAATTGCATTTTCACTTTATTATTTCTTTTTGCCATTAAAACTTCAGCTAAATCTAATTCAGCTAAGAAATTCACATAAATCGTCTCGCCTGCTTTCCAATAGGATGAGATTTGTAAAATAGCAGGGCCACTTAAGCCTCGATGGGTAAACAACATATTCTCTTTAAAACTTTGCTGTTGGTTACTGACTACACATGGGACGGCTATACCAGATAGTAGTGAATATTTTTCTTTATCATCAGGCTGCAAGGTAAAAGGAACTAAAGCGGCACAAACGGGGAGTACATTAATATTAAACTGTTCTGCTAATTGGTAACCAAAAGCTGTGGCTCCCATTTTAGGAATTGATAAACCCCCTGTTGCAACAACAACAGATTGGCAACTAAACTCCCCTTTATCTGTTATGAGTTTAAATTTATCATCCGATAGTTTATTAATTTTTTTAATTTTGCAATTAAGTTGAATATCGGCCTTAACTTTTTTACACTCTGCCAATAGCATATTTAAAATATCTTTTGCACTGTTATCACAAAATAACTGCCCATGGCTACGCTCATGAAATGGGATTTTATATTGCTCAATCATGGCTAAAAAATCCCATTGGGTAAAACGACTTAAGGCTGATTTACAAAAATGTGTATTCTGAGAGATAAAGTTTTCTGCCTCAATAGAATAATTTGTAAAATTACAACGCCCACCACCTGACATAAGAATTTTCTTGCCTGCTTTATTGGCATGATCAATCACCAAGACATTACGCCCTCGCTTTCCAGCCTCAATGGCACACATTAAGCCTGATGCACCTGCGCCAATAATTATTACATCAATATTTTTCACTGCTTACACTCACAAATTAGTAAATTTAAATAACAGAGTGTTATATTGCTAGACTAGACTAAAATGATATTTATAACTTTCTCAAACTAAGGAACGTGCATGGAATAACTTCCCGAAATTATAACGTAGGATTTTTGTTTCAGATGGAATGATCTCATGAGTCGCATAGCAAGCTACGCAACGAATGAGAGCATTTCACCTGGAGCAAAAAGACAAGTTAGAAATCGGTAAGTTGTTTCATGCACGTTCCTAACCCAAGGTTCTATTAAAAATGGATGCAACAAACCCTAATTATTTGATGGATATTTTAGCATTGTTACTGACAACAGTCGTTGTAGTCCCTGTTTTTCATGCTATACGACTTGGCGCTATTTTAGGATATTTGACAGCAGGAGCAATTCTTGGCCCGTGGGGCTTAAGTATTATCACTGAAATTGAAGAAATCCGGCACTTGGCTGAGTATGGGGTAATATTCTTGCTTTTTGTATTAGGTATTGAATTAAAACCAGAAAAGCTATGGCAAATGCGCAAACTTGTCTTAGGCCTAGGACTAAGCCAACTACTAATCACAGCCTTTATTCTTTATGGTATTTCAATTTTTTTGGGTGCTTCTCAACATAGTGCTGTTATTATTGGTTTTGGCTTAGCCTTATCTTCTACTGCTTTTTGTTTAAACCTGCTTAATGAACGTGGTGGCATTGCGACTACAATGGGTAAAATGTCTTTTTCTGTATTGCTATTACAAGACATAGCTGTTGTTCCCTTGCTGGCTTTAGTCTCATTATTTGCTGGTGGTACTGCTATCAGCATGTCAGATTATGGTATAGCACTCCTTTATGCGATAGCGGCTATTGTTACCCTATTATTAGTAGGCCGCTATTTATTAAACCCTGTTTTAGAAAAGATAGTTGCCAGTCAAGACCCTGAAGTCTTTATTGCAGTTGCTGTTTTATTAGTTCTTGGAGATGCCTGGATAATGGATTTAGTAGGGCTATCAATGGCTTTAGGTGCTTTTATTGCAGGTCTAATGTTGGCCGAATCCCATTATCGACACCAAATTGAAGCTGATATTTCACCTTTTCGTGGCATATTATTGGGTTTGTTTTTTATGACGATAGGAATGGGTATTGAATTTAACTTATTATGGGAAAACTTTATAAATATTGTTGGTTTAACAATTCTTTTAATGCTGGTAAAAGCTTGCATAATTTATACCCTTGTACGACGAAGTGGTGTTCGCCGAGATATTGCAATTCAAACAGGAGTATTGCTTTCTCAAAGTGGAGAATTTGGCTTTGTTATGTTTGGCTTTGCTTCGGAAGCCGGTATTTTAGATTCCCAAACCAGCCAAATACTAACACTTATTATTACATTAAGTATGGTATTCACCCCCTTTGTAGTCAAATTTTCTAATGCTTTACTATTAAAATTTTATACCCCAGAAATAACTGACTCACATCACGATGAGTTTATTGAGGACTCTCAAGGACATATAATTTTAGCCGGGTTTGGCAGAGTTGGAGCAAGAATTGGAGCTATTTTAAATTCGGCAAATGTTAATTATATTGCTATTGACTTGGATCAAAAACGTATAAAAAAAGCACGGGCTCAAGGCTTTCCTGTGTTTTTTGGTGATGCTTGTAATGTAAAAGTGCTACACTCAGCAGGTGCTGAACATGCAAAAATGATTGTTATTGCTTTAGATAACCCTAAAAATATTGATCATATGGTTCCGCTTATCAGGCAACACTACCCAAACCTAGCTATTCATTCTCGCGCAATAGATAGGCACCATTGTGCCTATTTAATTAATCAAGGTGTAACGACTACCGTATCAGAAACTTTAGAAGTTGGGCTAAGATTAACAGAAGAAGTTCTATTAGGAAGTGGTTTAACCCATGAGACAATTAACCAGGTTATTCAAGAATTTAGAGATGATTATTACCAGGATGTGGTGAAAAAAGTAGCTGAGAATAAGGTTGTTATGGGAGAGTTAAGGCATTAACTTTGACAGAAAATATTCTTCTACTTTCTGCCAGTTAATGTAGGCTCTATTTGTTTTCTTCTACTTTTGAATACACATTATCACGATATTTAAACTGTATACCTTGCAAAAAATATCGCAAAATTTGATCTTTACACAAGCGATAATTTTTATGGCCTTTTTTACGAAAAAAAGCACTTAACTCATGCGGGCTTATTTCAAAATTGGCAAAGCCCATAATTTCTAATACATCATCATTTTTTAAATTAAGTGCAATTTTTAATTTCTTAAAAATATCATTATTAGTCATGCGTTTTTCAGGGATGGGTTGAGCCCCTTCTTTTTTACCACGCTTATCATTAATTAAACCATTTAAAAAAGTGGCTAATTCTTCATCACTACATTCTTGAAAATCAGCATCATCATCTTTTTTTAGCCAATTGCTAATTTGTTCGCGTGTAACGGTACATTCTGCTAAGCCAAAAATTGAGGTCATTTTAGAATCATCAAAATCAAAGGTATAGCGTATACGACGTAAAACATCGTTATTAGTCATTTATTTTCCTAAATTTATCTAGTATTGCAGGAGGGACTTTCAGTGTGGTAACAGAAAGCCCACTCTTTTTTCATAGCGCTTAATAATCCACAATTGATGATTGTAGAACATTCTTCAGTCCACAATAGTCAATACAAACTATCATTTATATATAGCTATGCTAATTTTATACCTGTTGATATTTATCAATTTTATCGAAGTTTAAATATCGATATGTATCATCTGCTGTGGCATTAATTTGTTCAAAATATGTCATATATTCTTCAAATGTTGGGATTTTACCTAAAATTGAACAAACTGCTGCCAATTCAGCCGAGCTGAGGTAAACATTAGCATCATTTCCTAGCCGGTTAGGGAAGTTACGGGTTGACGTTGACACTACTGTTGCATTATCAGCGACTCTTGCCTGATTACCCATACATAATGAACAGCCAGGCATTTCTAGCCTAGCCCCTGATTTTCCAAAAGTATCATAATAACCTTCCTCCTTAAGCTTATCCTGATCCATTTTAGTGGGGGGTGAAACCCAAAGTTGAGTGGGTAAATCACCTTGATATTTTTCTAGTAATTTACCCGCAGCACGAAAATGACCTATATTGGTCATACATGAACCTAAAAAAACCTCATCAATTTTTGTTCCCGCCACATCAGATAATGTTTTTACATCATCTGGATCATTCGGGCAGGCCATAATAGGTTCTTTAATTTCATTCAGATCAATATCTATAATTTCAAAATATTCAGCATCTTTATCAGCAGTCATTAACTCAGGATTAGCTAACCAAGCCTGCATTTGCTCAACTCTACGATTAATAGTACGTGCATCACCATAACCTTCAGCCACCATCCATTTCAACATAGTAATATTTGAGTTAATATACTCACGTATTGGTGCTTCATCTAAACGAATAGTACAACCTGCTGCCGATCTTTCTGCTGATGCATCCGATAATTCAAAAGCCTGTTCAACTTTTAAATCAGGCAAGCCTTCAATTTCTAGAATACGCCCTGAAAAAACGTTTTTCTTACCTTTCTTTTCAACTGTTAATAAACCTTTTTCAATGGCTTTTAAAGGAATTGCATTAACCAAATCACGTAAAGTAATACCCGCTTGCATTTCACCTTTAAAGCGCACCAATACAGATTCAGGCATATCTAAAGGCATTACCCCTGTTGCTGCAGCAAAAGCAACTAAACCTGAACCTGCTGGAAATGAAATCCCCATTGGAAACCGTGTATGTGAATCACCCCCTGTACCTACTGTGTCTGGTAGTAACATACGGTTTAACCATGAATGAATAATGCCGTCTCCTGGGCGTAAGGCCACCCCACCTCTATTCATTATAAAATCAGGTAATGTATGTTGCATTTCAACATCAATAGGTTTTGGGTATGCTGCTGTATGACAAAAAGACTGCATCACTAAATCAGCAGAAAAACCTAAGCAAGCTAAATCTTTTAATTCATCTCGTGTCATTGGCCCTGTAGTATCTTGAGATCCCACTGTGGTCATTTTAGGTTCACAATAGGTATCAGGACGTACTCCTTCCACACCACACGCCTTACCTACAATTTTTTGTGCTAAGGTATAACCTTTCGTACTTTTATCTTTATCGACAGGTCTTGCAAAGACCTCCGATTCAGCCAACCCTAAAGACTCTCTTGCTCTATCCGTTAAACCACGACCAATAATCAGTGGAATACGCCCACCCGCACGAACTTCATCTAAAATGACATTGGTTTTTAAGCTAAATTTAGCAATGACTTCATCAGTATCATGTCGCTTTACTAAACCTTGGTATGGATAAATATCTATCACATCACCCATAGCCAAATTTTCTACATCACACTCAAACGGTAATGCACCAGAATCTTCCATTGTATTAAAGAAAATAGGCGCGATTTTCCCCCCAATACACACCCCACCGGCTCTTTTATTAGGTACATAAGGAATATCATTTCCCATATGCCATAGCACTGAGTTAGTAGCTGATTTACGAGATGAGCCGGTACCTACCACATCACCTACATAAGCAACAGGAAAACCTTTTTGTTTAAGCTCTTTAATTTGCTGTTCAGCATTAGTAATTCCATCTCTTGGAATTTTAAGCATTGCTTTAGCATGTAATGGAATATCAGGACGTGACCAAGCATCTGGTGCTGGTGATAAATCATCTGTATTAGTTTCGCCAGTGACTTTAAAAACTGTAACTGTCAACTTTTTTAACACTTCAGGTTTACTGGTAAACCATTCTGCATCAGCCCAAGATTGAATAATCTGCTTAGCAAAACCGTTTCCAGCATCAGCTTTTTCTTTTACATCATGAAAAGCTTCAAAGACTAATAGTGTATGAGATAAAGCTTTAACGGCAGTCGGTGCAAGCTCCTGGTTTTCTAATAAATCAATTAAAGGTGCAATATTGTACCCACCTAACATGGTTCCCAGTAATTCAGTTGCTCGAACAGCATCTAGAATTGGGGAGTTAACTTCACCTTTAGCCACTGCGGCAAGAAAACCAGCCTTTACATAAGCCGCTTCATCAACCCCAGCTGGTACACGATTAACCAATAAGTCAAGGATAAACGATTCTTCACCTGCTGGTGGCTGTTTGATTAATTCAACTAAGTCTGACACTTGTTCAGCATTTAATGGTTGAGGAACGATTCCATCAGCAGCACGTTCTGCAACATGTTTGCGGTATTGCTCTAGCATTCTTGACCCTAATGTAAAAATTATAATAACTTGATTTTAACAGATTTTCTATAGAGTTAGGAATTAGGATTGAATTAAGTTGCCAAATTATAAAGCAGCCTTTATTTGTATGGTATATAGTCAAAATAATTTACATTTTTGTTATAAATTACTTTAAGTTTATAAATAACAAAAAACAACTAATTGAAAATATTATCTAAAAACAAAACAGGTATTAATTATGCAGTATTTTTAAACATAAAAACCAAATAATGGTGACTCAAATGAAATCAATAGATAATAATGAAATTAATATGATAAGAGCTATTTTTATAGAAACATTAAGTGGTGAGTTTCTACTAAAGACAGGATTTGGAGCTTATGCTTATTTAGTACCCACTGATATTAACCATTTATTCAAAGAATATTTACACCAATCTCAAACGCTTAAGATTTTTAGCAAATCTTATGTTAGAAACCATATTTAGGCATAAAAAAATAAAGACTAAGACTTTATAGGGCGTAGTTTGAATAAGAGACCATAAAAGATCTAACTTTTCACCACAAAGATCACAGAGAACACGGAGTTTTTTGATCGTTAATCCTCCCGTGTTCTCTGTGCTCTCCGAGTTTATTTTGAAATTTCTTTATATTTATTTTTGTTAGATTAATTTCGCGCGACTACTTAGTCCGTTATAGAGACCGTGTTTATCAACTACTGCGGATTGAAGTCCGTTCTACAAATATCCTCTTCTAATTTGTATATTGCCTTATAAATTTATAACTCAAGTATTTTTTGTGTTAAAAATTCTGAAATACGTTGCTCTAACCAATAATGAGGGCGGAAGGGGCTAAGGCCTGAAATAAAACCAACATGTCCACCTCCTTCAGTGACTTCCAAAATAACTTTAGTTGATAACTCATTTTTATCAGGAATGACCTTTTCAGTCATAAAAGGGTCATCCTTTGACTGTATTAGTAAGGTCGGTACGGAAATAGTCTTGAGATAGTAGCGAGAGCTAGATTGGCGATAATAATCTTCAGCACTCTTAAAACCGTGTAATTTTGCCACCACTTTATCATCATATTGCCAAAAGGATTTAATATTAGATAAATCACCTAAACGATTAATTTTTTCCGCTTCTTGTCGCCGCCCAATTTTATCCAAGTGGGTCACTTTTAGCTGCATATAGTCTTTTAATTCAGCAATTAAATTAGCCCTGTAAAGCTTAGAAAATCCAGTATCCAGCTTTGTAGCACAGGCACTTAAAACCAAAGGAACTGATATAGCAATTGCTGCAAATAAAGAAATATTAGAGCCTTGCTCTCCTAACCATTTTAATAAGACATTACCCCCCAATGAGAAACCAATTACTGCTATAGCAGTAATTGGTTCACGTTGACTCAGAGTATGATAAAGAAAGTTAATATCTTCAGTATCTCCAGAGTGATAACAACGCGCCAAATCATTTGATTGCCCACTGCAGCCACGGAAATTTAGCACCACCGTCCTAAAACCTTGTTCTAGCAATTTACTTTGTAAGCCATTGATATAGCCTGATTCAGAACTCCCTGTTAGCCCATGTAATAAAATAACTAAAGGTTGCTTTCCTTTTCCACACCAATCTAAATCTATAAAGTCATTATCTGGAGTGGTTAAACGTTCCCTCCAGCTGTCTTTAAGCTTAATTGTGCGGCGAAATAATGATGGATAAATGGTTTGTAAATGCGCGTTATTTAACCACCAGGCTGGTTTAAATGGAGTTTGATAACGCACTGGCTTATTGACTGACTATCATTTCTGCATATTGACGAAGATCTTCAATAATATTTAAATTATCCTTATCATCTTTGTATAATTCAGCAAATGTATCCAGCTTTTCAAAATAGTCCTGGTCAAAAATTGACTGTTTATACTCATCCCACTTTTGTTTTTCAGTCTCTGTTAAGGTGTCAGGGAAATTTCTTGCACGATACCTAAAAAACAAATCTTTAAAGCGTTTATCTTTAACTGTTAAATTCAATTCAGCCAACTTCTCAGGTTTGGTGTTATGAATTTGTGCAAATGCTTTCTTGTCTTCAAAAGTAAAAAACCCTGTGTATAACATAGTATCTACATTATTTTGATTATCTAAATTCCTTTCTTGCTGAAATACCTCAACAATAACACCTGCCAACTCAGGACTACTTTGCAATAGAGATAAATTATTTAGACAGTACTGCCTATCAATACCTAGCCTTGTTGCATTTTCAGGTGATAATGCTTTTGCAATGGCTATGAAGGGGCTTTTATTAATATGTATTAACTTTAAAGGAATCGCTAAATTATCACCTAACTCATCTTTTTTAGTATAAAGTCTGGTTCTTATTTCATCTGCTGACAGTTCAAATAAAGGGCTTAAGTCTTGAGAAAGATCGACGACTGCAACGGCATTTGTATTGGTTGGGTGCCACGCAATCGGTGCAACTAAAGCTGTGTTACCACGAGCAGAACCGAACATACCAGAAATATGGACTAATGGTTTAATATTATCTACATCAATCAGCTCTTTAACTTTATTCTTATTTCTTAACTCAAAGTAATAATCAAATAGCCTAGGGCATTTTTGTTTAATTAATTTAGCCATTGCAATAGTCGCGTAAACATCCGATGTGGCATCGTGTGCATGCTCATGGCTAATTCCATTTGCTGCTGTCAATAACTCTAAACGAAAACTGGGCAAGCCCTGTTCATTTGTTGGCCAAACAATACCGTCAGGACGTAATGCATATGCAGCTCTGACTAAATCAATAATATCCCAACGTGAATTACCGTTTTTCCAACTGTATTCATAAGGGTCATAAAAATTTCGATAAAATAAATATCGACTGAATTCTTCATCAAAGCGAATAGTGTTATAACCTACAACACATGTATTGGCTTGGGTAAACTGTTGCTGTATTTGCTGAGCAAATTGATATTCAGCAATACCTTTTGCTTGTGTTATTTGTGGGGTAATTTTGGTAATAATGGCAGGTTCTGGATTAGGCAAATAGTCATCACTAAGCCGACAATAAAACATATCAGGTTCACCAATAATATTAAAATCCATATCGGTACGAATGCCTGCAAATTGAGAGGGCCTGTCAACAGAAGGGCTTAACCCCCAGGTTTCATAATCGTGCCAATAGAAAGTTGCTTGTTGTGACTTCATTATTATTTACTTTTTGTAACAACACCCAACTTCGGCATAATGCTTAGGGAGTTTGATGGAATAAAATTCCCCATCTCGCTTGCCTTTTTGCTCCTGACCAAACGATCTCAATCGTTGCCAGCTATGCGCCTCTTGAGATAGTTTGGTCAGAAACAAAAATTCTTCGCAATATAGGTGACTTTATTCCATCAAACTCCCTTACATGCATTGCCCTAGCTCCTGCTCACATGCAGTCAACCAAACCCTCCTCTATTCAGGAAGGCTTTAACAGCGGGTGCTCGTATCAAACTTGTAGATTAAGGGATGGTGTTTAATTCTCCTTCCTAAATTTCAACTAATGCTCTCAAAACATCAGTTCTACTCACTATTCCAACAAATCTTTTATCATCAAAAACAGGAAAACTTCGTATTGAACTACTTTGAAATTTATCAGCAAGATCAACAATACTTGAATTAGCATCTACCGATAAAACTTCTGTACTCATAAATTCTTCAACTTTACCACTCATCCCTAGATTGTAAGTTGTACTCAATACAACTTTCATACAGTCTTTTTCTGAAAACATACCCACTAATTTACCTGTATCATCCAACACAGGTGCGCAAGTAACTTTATGACTTAATAATTGTTTTATTGCTGATAAAGCATCAGTATCTTTTTTTACAGACATTATATTTTTAGTCATATAATCTGCAATTGTGATTTTTGCTAGCATTTTTTATCTCTCCATTAAAATCAAAAATATACCTGCTTACGTGTAAGTTTCAGCTAATTCTTAAGCTGAATTTTATAAGTAATCAAGAAAATATATAAAAACAACAACACCACTTTAATCAGTTGATTTTTTTAAAATATCAGGATTAAAATCAATTTGTTGGGATTCAGCTGCTTCTGCATCTCGTTTCTTTCTTTTATCACATTTTTCTACACAAATACATTCACCATTACCTGTGCCACCGCAGGAACCTTTAATAGCTCTTCGGCCAAATATAACCCCTACAGCCATTATGACCATAACAATTAACATAAATCCAAATGTTGCTATAAAATATATCATTCTATTACCTTAATCGCGCGACAAAAGAGTTGGTTGCTTTTTCCTTAAACCCGTCTTTTGTTTTTATAATAAATAAAGCCTTTATATTCTCTTTTTCGGCTAATTGATAGCCTTTATCTTCACCTAAAACCATAAAAGCTGTCGCAAGTGCATCTGCTTTCATTGTAGTATCGCTCAATATGGTGACTGATGCCAGTTTATGTGTAATAGGTTTACCTGTATGAGGGTCAATAGTATGAGAAAAACGGATACCATTTTGTTCAAAAAAGTTTCTATAATCACCCGATGTTGCCAAAGCTATATTTGATAAGGGTAAAACTTTTTCTATCACTCGCATATTAATAGTTGGTTTTTCAATCGCAATTCGCCAGGGTTTATTTTGTATATTAAGTCCTTTTAAGCGAAGTTCGCCACCAATTTCCACCATATAGTTTTCTATTCCCTGGGCTTCTAACAACATCCCCACTCTATCAACCGCATAACCTTTCGCGATTGCCGATAAATCTAAATACAACAGCGGTATAGCCTTTTTCACTTGATGTGTTTCATCATTGTAAAGTAAATTTTTATACCCAATATTTAATAATAGTTGCTTAACCTTTTTATCTTCTGGCGCTTTATAAGACATTTCCGATGGCCCAAACCCCCATAGATTAACTAATGGTCCTACCGTTATATCGAATGCACCCTGCGATAATTCTGAAGTTAATTTTGCTTGCTTTAATACTTCATATAAAGCATCTGACACATTTATCCATTCCCCAGTTTGGTTTTGATTGATTTTTGAAAGTTCAGAGTCTTGCAGATAAGTTGACATTTGCCCATTCAATTTATCAAGAAGCTGTTTAATCTGAATTTTTAATTCATCACTTTTAACGGCATTAGGTAAAGCAGATGCTTTAATATTAAAACGAGTACCAAATATTGCATCAGAATAAAATAAGGGATACTTTGGCTTTTCAGTAACTTGTTGACATGCTGATAATAAAAAAACGAGGAGCAGTAAAACTGAACCTCGCTTTATGTTGTTTAAATACATATTGAATTAAATTGTAAACTAGATCCCATATTCTACTTTATGCAATAAATTGACTGCTACAGAGTGTAGGAACATTAAAATAAAAAAAGCCACATTACATCAGAGTAATATGGCTTTAATCTATTTAACCACCAAAGTCATCTAACATGATGTTTTCTGGCTCAACACCATTTTCAACCAACATGTTAATCACTGAGGAGTTCATAATTGGAGGCCCACATAAGTAGTACTCACAATCTTCTGGAGCCGGGTGATTTTTAATATATTCTTCAAACAATACATTATGAATAAATCCAGTATACCCTTCCCAGTTATCTTCTGGTAATGCATCAGATAGTGCAGTATACCACTCAAAATTATCATTTTCTTTAGCTAGCATATCAAAATCTTCTACATAGAACATTTCACGCTTACTACGAGCACCATACCAGAAAGACATTTTACGTTTAGACTTCAGTCTACGTAGTTGGTCAAAGATATGTGAACGCATTGGAGCCATACCAGCACCACCACCAACAAATATCATTTCAGCATCCGTATCCCTGGCAAAAAACTCACCATAAGGTCCTGATATGATCGCTTTATCGCCTGGTTTAAGGTTAAAGATATAAGAAGACATAATACCAGGAGGCACTGAATCAGGTGCTCCTGGAGGTGGAGTTGCAACCCTTACATTTAGCATAATCTCTTTTTCTTCTGGGTAAGAAGCCATTGAATATGCACGTAAAGTAGGTTCTTTTACATCAGAAACATAACGCCACAGATTGAATTTATCCCAATCTTCACGGTATTCTTCTTCAATATCCATATCTTCATATTTAGAAATATGAGGAGGACATTCAATTTGAATATAACCACCCGCTCGGTAATTAATCTCTTCACCTTCCGGCAACTCTAAAACTAATTCTTTGATAAAAGTAGCAACGTTATTATTAGATTTAACTGTACATTCCCATTTCTTAACTCCAAATACACTGTCTTCAACTTCAATCTTCATATCATGCTTAACAGCAACTTGACATGAAAGACGTTCGCCTTCAGCCGCTTCACGTTTAGTAATATGAGATAGCTCAGTTGGCAGAATTTCTCCACCACCTGAAAATACTTTTACAGTACACTGACCACAAGTACCACCACCGCCACATGCAGAAGGGATAAATAATTCATTATCAGCAAGTGCTGTTAATAATTTAGACCCTGCTGGCACATGGATAGTCTTTTCATCGTTGACAACAATTTCGATGTCTCCAGAAGCAACCAGCTTACTCTTTGCGCCGATAATAATAAATACCAGCGCAATCACGATCACCGT
Source organism: Gammaproteobacteria bacterium (assembly GCA_024277935.1). GTDB lineage: Bacteria > Pseudomonadota > Gammaproteobacteria > Methylococcales > Methylomonadaceae > QPIN01. The sequence goes on along the minus strand of JAJRUF010000074.1, from coordinate 2,970 downwards.
GAAAAAAATTACGCCTAATAAAATTTCAAGCATTACTCATCCTTCCTAAAGTTGGATTCCAGAAAAAGCCATGAAGCCAAGAGACATCAGACCTGCACTAATAAATGTAATCCCTAAACCTTCAAGGCCTTTAGGGATATCGCTATATTTTAGTTTTTCACGAACACCTGCCATCACTGTGATTGCAAGTGCCCAGCCAAAACCACTGCCCACGCCGTAAACAACACTTTGGGTAAAGTCATAGTCACGTTCAATCATAAACAAACTACCACCTAAAATTGCACAGTTTACAGTGATCAATGGTAAGAAAACACCTAACGCATGGAACAGGGCTGGAAAGAATTTATCTAAAACCATTTCCAAAATCTGTACCAAGGCAGCAATCATACCGATACAGCTTAACAATGTTAAAAAGCTTAAATCAACGCCTGTAATTCCCAACCATGATAATGCATCTTCTTTAAGTAGTGTGTGATATACCAAGTTATTGACGGGTACGGTAATAACTTGCACAACCATCACAGCTATACCTAAACCAATCGCGGTAGAGATTTTTTTAGAGACTGCAAGGAATGTACACATTCCCAGGAAGAAAGCTAAAGCTAAGTTTTCTACAAAAACAGCTTTAATAAATAAACTTACATATTCATTCATTAGTGATGCCCTCCTTCACCATGAGAAATATCCATAATTTTAAAATCTGCTTTTTCTAGCTGTTCAGGTTTCCATTGACGGAATACCCAGATAAGTAAGCCGATAATAAAGAATGCACTAGGAGGTAATAACATCAAGCCATTTGGATCATACCAACCGCCATCTTTTGTTAATGGGAATATTTCAATGCCCAATAATTTACCCGAACCAAATAATTCTCTAAAAAAAGCAACGATAATCAAGATCAAACTATAACCTGCACCATTACCAATACCATCAATAAAACTGGCCATCGGTGGGTTTTTCATAGCAAAGGCTTCCGCACGCCCCATTACAATACAGTTAGTAATAATCAAACCAACAAATACTGATAATTGCTTACTAATTTCATAAGCAAAGGCCTTTAAAACCTGATCAACTACAATAACCAGTGAGGCAATAATAGTCATTTGTACAATAATACGAATACTACCTGGAATATGATTTCTAATCGAACTAATGGCTGCGCTTGAACATGCTGTAACCGCTGTTAAAGCAACTGCCATAATTAACGATGTAGACATTTGCGAGGTAACCGCTAATGCCGAACATATTCCTAATACTTGCAAGGTAATAGGGTTGTTGTTGACCAGTGGTTCGGTCAATATCTTTTTAGTCTCTATAGCTGCACTCATGATCAGCCCTCCCCTTTGATTCTAACTTTATCCAGATAAGCAGAAAATCCTTGATCACTCATCCAGTATTTCACCAGATTAGAGACACCAAGGCTGGTCAAAGTTGCACCAGCTAAACCATCCACCTCATATTCAGAGCCTGGTTTTGAGGTATTAACAACACCTTTAATAAGACCTAACTCAACTTTACCTGACTCGCCATACACTTTTTTACCTTTCCATAAAGCACGCCAGTTAGGATTAACAACTTCCCCACCTAAACCAGGTGTTTCACCTTGATCATAAAAGTTAATACTTTTAACGGTTTGACCATCAGCCTCTAAAGCAAGGAAACCATACATTGTTGACCATAAACCATAGCCATGTATGGGTAAAATAATAGAGTCAATCGCGCCACCTTTTTTAACTAAGTAAACTTTAGCTATTTTAGCTTTACGTTTAATGCTGGCTATATCATCATCTCTTGCAATAATAATACTTTGCTCAGGGTCTTTAGCCGCTTTACGTTGGTCATATTTAACGGCATCCATATCATCAACATAATTACCTGTTTGAATATCAACTAGTTTTTCTTCTACTTGATCAGAAAAAGCCTGATTTATATCAGTATTTTCATCCAGCAGACCAGCCACTTCAAGAATATTTTTCTTCATATCCAGCGCTTTATTTTCAATTTGCAACGGCTTTAAAGCCACTGCTGCAAATGAAACTAAAATCGCACAAACAAAACAAAGGGCTAAAGCAACCGCTATAGTCTTTTCTAAACTATCATTACCCAATGCTAAAATTTTATCTTTATAAGCATCAAACTTTTGATAATGCTCACACTTATCTAAGCGTTCTTTTATTCCGTTAGACATGACGTTTCATCCTTCTCTTAATATTTGCCTGAACGACAAAATAATCAATAACAGGGGCAAACATATTGGCGAATAAAATCGACAGCATCATCCCTTCTGGGAAAGCTGGATTTACCACACGAACTAATACAACCATAACACCAATTAATGCACCAAAAATCCAACGACCCGTATCAGTCATTGCTGCACCCACTGGGTCTGTTGCCATATACACCATACCGAATGCAAAACCGCCAACCGTTAAATGCCAGTAGAAAGGAAATGCAAACATGGGATTAGTATCACTACCAATAATATTAAACATAACTGATGTAGCTATCATACCGAGCAATACACCTCCCATAATTCTATATGAAGCAATACGTGTATAAAGTAAGAAAGCCGCGCCTAGCATAATAGCTAATGTAGAAGTTTCACCTATTGACCCAGGAATAAAACCTAAAAATGATTGAAACCAGCTATAACCAGCCTGATGAACAGCATCAAGACCACCTTGAGCAGCTAGACCTAAGGGTGTTGCCATCGTATAACCATCAACACCTACCCAGGCTGCATCACCAGAAATAGCTGCTGGGTATGCAAAAAACAAAAATGCACGACCTGTTAAAGCTGGGTTTAAAAAGTTTTTACCCGTACCACCAAATACTTCTTTACCGATAACAATACCGAATGAAATACCTAGAGCCACTTGCCATAGAGGAATATCAGGCGGCAGAATCAATGTGTATAACATTGAAGATACCAGAAACCCCTCGTTTACTTCATGTCCACGGACAGTTGCA
>JAJRUF010000073.1 GCA_024277935.1 Gammaproteobacteria bacterium | reverse complement strand
TCAACCGATTTGATGAACCATGGGGCATTAATATGGAGAGCTTGTTGAAATAATTCTGTTATCATAAAAAAATGGTGAGGGTAGCTTATAGGTTCAGTAGATTATAATTTACCCACTCATTTTTCAAAAGAGCCATATTATGGAGCAAATTAACGGACAAGGCCCAACAGGTCGCCGTTTGGAAGGCCCTAATAGAATGAAAGTCATGCAATTTCGGGTTAAAGCAACAACGGGGCCAGATAACAGCCGTATTCCTGACTTTCTACGTAAACTTCCAACTATTAACCTTAAAGAAGTGGTTGCAGAGCGTGATTGGGTTTTTGATCATGATATGGGCTTATGGACTGTTAACGGCAGCTTTATGGACCCCACTGTTGTTTCAGCGGCCCCTAAGCAGGGCACTGCAGAAATCTGGAATTTTCGTAATGCAGGTAGCTCATGGGCACACCCTTGTCATGTCCATTTTGAGGAGTTTCAGGTATTGGAGTGGAATGGTAAAAAACCAACAGGTATTCTACGTTCCAGAAAAGATGTTGCAACCTTAGGGCCAAATGATCATGCCAGAGTGTTTTATCGCTTTGATGATTTTGTCGGCCGCTATGTTATTCACTGTCATAACAATGTCCATGAAGATAATGCCATGATGCTGCGCTGGGATATAACCCCCGGCTAGATTAAACACAAGCAAACAACGACATTTATGAACAATATACAGGAAAGATCATGAAAAGTAGAAGAGCATTCCTTGCCGCTACAGCAATATCGTTACCCGCTGTTGCAGCAACTGCCGTTGCCGGACCCAAGGTATTGGCAGATAATCCGGCTTTTAAAGCCTGCCCTCGTGCTAACGGTGGGCCTAACGCTAAGCGTTTTCCACAAGTTATCGTACAAGATCAGCATAAAAAAAAGTTCTGGTTTTATGAGGAACTGATTAATAATAAACTGGTTTTGGTCAACTTTACCTCAGTAACGGGTGAAAAACATTACCCTATCATTAGCAATCTGGTTAAAGTACAGGATATGTTACAAGACCGGTTAGGTAAAGATGTACATATGTACACTATTTCAACTCGCCCTCATTTTGATTCACCCAACAAACTCAAAGAGCTTGCTGATAGCTATGGAGCCAACTGGAAATTTCTTACTGGAGATGAGCATGATATCCATGAAGTTCTTGCAGCTTTTGGAGTACATGGCAGTATTAGTGCACTGACCTGGGTTGGTAATGAAAAAACAGGTCGCTGGATGAGCAAGGTGAGTAGACAGCATCCATTATACATTGCTGAAGCTGTTGCTCGTCTCAGTACCGGCAAAGAATATCGACCCTTTTTGGTTGACATGCATAGTGTATAAGGAGCAGAAAATGAAACTAATTAATATACCAAAAAAACATTTGCGCCTGGCTACTGGAGTATTGTTTTGTATGGGGGTGGTGAATGCCAGTTATGCGGTAGACCTTCCCTTGCCAAACCCTGCAATGCCTGAGCGTTTAAACTGTCAGGCTGTTACTAATCCGGATGGTACTACCAGCTATTTTGGACATCCCTGCCCGCAAACCCGTCCAGGTATGACTATTCAAATTAATGAAGGTGATACAACTTATGCGATAACACCAGAAGGGCAGCATACCCCACAGGATCCTTTTGACAATCCTCCTGGCAGTAATTTTTTAATGACCCAATATGAAAATTTAAGAGATTCTAATAATGATGAAATGCCGAATACATTGCCGTCAACGCTTGATGGTCAATACAACTTGCATGATGGTCCCGTTCTAACCAGGCGTATTAATAAAAAATCACCCAGTAATGATCTGGACAAAATTATTGACAAGATTGAAAAAATTGCCAAGCGTAGAGGTAGATCTAGTGGAAAGGTTAGGCGGTTAGCTAAAAGAGCAATAGATATTCTTGAAGGTAATCCGATTCGTCATCGTGCCTACAGTGGATTTCCAATGCTACACTATAATGGCCCCAATAAAGTAGGGAAGGTTAAACCGATTTGTGCTGCAGGACCCTGTAATAACCCTCTTACTCCTAGTGATGTAGTGATAGGAGGTAACCTTGATGTCAATATGATCTTTTGGGATCAACATATTGAGTCCGATACTGCCTTTGCTGACCCAGCAGATGTACAAAATGTTCCCTGGACTATAACTTACCACGTTAATATTTTAAAAGGGGGGATCGAAGACTTTTCACCTATGGTTATGCAGTTTGATCTAAAACCTGATGGCACTCGCGGTCCATTTGGGGCTGCTATGGATCAAACTTACTTCCCTATGTTGACAGAAGGTACACGCTATACAGTAAAAATAAAGCAAACTTTAGGTAAATATTTCAACCTGGTTTACACCTGGGGTTGGCGTATACATCCTCCTCGTGTTCAGGTGATGGAAAATGCCCTTAAAGCTCCTCGTGGTATTACTTTAGTGCAAGAAGAGGTTAATGTTTTTGGAGCAGACCCTATGGGTAGTGAAGAAAACAAACTTGCTGCTATTGCTATGATTGGTGATATATCACCTGCTAAACGTATGTGGAATATTTTTCGTACCCTCGCAGAAAAAAAAGGAAAACATTCCAAGAAGCATGATAATAATAAGGATGACGACGATGCTGCTGCTGCTGCTGCTGCTGCTGCTGCTGCTGATGATGATGATGATGATGATGATGATGATGATGATGATGATGATGATGATGATAACCATAACCACAAACGTAAGCATAAGAAGCATAAGCATGGTAATAAACAGCTGAAAATGGCTGCTGCTAATCTAAGGTCTGCCTTTTTAGACTGGTCTGATCGAACAAAATTACCTGCGGGCGTCACAGCCGATCCAAGTGCTACCATTACCTTACTTTATGCCAACAATACCTTATATGGTAGTCGTCAAGGGTTGCAAGGTGAAGGGAGTGGACAAGGGCCTGCTAGCTATAAAGGGATTTGTAATGGCTGTGCACATGACTGGAATATTCGTCCTTATACCTACAATGTAACCTTATATAATGGCGATAATTTCCAACACGCTTATATGAATGTAGATTTTGGCGGCTCTCGCGGTTGGGAGAATCAATTTCAGTTTACTGACCCAACAACAGTTCTTGCAGAACACGAACATGATGATCCAACAGTCATTTTTGGTCGACGTACTGATATTGTGAATGGTGAAGTCATTGATACTGATAGTGCTGTAAATATCGTCAATGACCATGTGTTGTTAGATAATACCACTAACCCTGCCAAGGCTGAACTTGCGCGTGACCTTTCAACGGGTGAGCTGGTCTATACAAAGGATAAAATATTTCCAATGAATACCGGTGGCACAGAGGAGTTTCTTGAGCCTACACCTCGTGATGATGATCTGAATTCTGATCTTCAATTAGGATCCGGCTGTTTTTTTACTTTTGGACGTAATTATTCTTGGCCAAATGCTGGTGGACCTATGGGTGGTATCTTTGTTGATCCGGTAGCGAGTGATGGTACACTAGGTATGCACAAAGTTGAAATTCACTATAATTTCGAACCAAGTCGTAGACTTCGGATTTATCAATTCGATCCACTTCATCATGATGTAGCTATTTACTCATTACATTAATTTGTAATACCTACCAAATAATAAGTTATCAGTGTTTAACCCCTCTTTGGAAAAGGAGGGGTAGGAGAGGTTTTACAATAAGCTAATTCAGCCTATGTTAGGAATGTAAGGAACGTGTATGGAATAACTTCCCGAAATTATAACGTAGGATTTTTGTTTCAGGTGGAATGATCTCATGAGGCGCATAGCTGGCTACGCAACGAATGAGAGCATTTCACCTGGAGCAAAAAGACAAGTTAGAAATCGGTAAGTTGTTTCATGCACGTTCCTAAACTACTTTTATATTGTATGAAAGATGCCAGCTTTTTCTTTTTATTACTTATTCTTTTTTTGTCAAAACTTGGTACAGCTGGGGAAAAAATACAGACATGCTTTGCCAACGACAAAAGTAAAGCCCCGTTAGCGTTGAAGACAGCTTTTTCTCTAGCCTCTAAACCATATCATTATCAAGTTCTCGCTAGGTTTCCTCATCGCACATCAGCTTTTACTGAAGGTTTGGTCTTTTACAAAAATAATTTATATGAAAGTACAGGTTTACTAGGGGAATCCAGGGTTGTTAAATTAAATCTTAATACTGGAAAGGCATTAGTAAAAAGTAATATAACAGAAATTTATTTTGGTGAAGGACTAACTGTATTTAAGCAACAACTTGTCCAAATAAGTTTAAAAAAAGGGAAAGTTTTGTTTTTTCGTCCTGATAATCTGCAGTTAATCAAAGAAATGAAATTTGAGCATGAAGCCTGGGGCAGTACAACGATAGAAAATCGACTGGTAATTAGTGATGGTTCATCAAATTTATTATTTATAAATCCTGAAGATTTCAAAATTAATAAAATCCTTAAAGTAACATTACAAGATAAAAAAATATCAGGTTTAAATGAACTTGAGTTCGCTGAGGGTAATATTTATGCTAATGTCTGGCCCAGTAATTGTATTGTTGAAATCAACCCAAGCAATGGAGAAATAACAGGCTGGTTGGACTTATCTAAGCTGCTACCCGAAGAGGACTTATTACCTGAATCTGCTGTACTCAACGGTATCGCTTATCATAAACAAAAACACAGTTTTTTTATTACTGGAAAACTCTGGCCATTTATTTACCAAATAAAGCTACAAGCTAATGACAATTAATTACTTGCTATCCCATAAAAAACTAATACTCACTTTAATATTGGTGGGAATAGCAGGCTTTATACTTGGGCAATCTGTCAATTTTAATGATGTTTCACCAACACTTAAACTATCAAAAGCACCGGGTGTTAATTTGGTCAATAGCCAGTCAGATAATGAGACCTACTATACTTGTCCCATGCATCCTGAAATTATTTCCGATAGCCCAGGAACATGTCCAGTATGCGGTATGGATTTGGTCAAACAACACCATATCCACCCACAGAATAACAGAGCATCAGCTTATCCAGCTATCACTATTTCACCTGTCGTTGTTCATAATCTAGGGATTCGTACCGCCCGAGCTCAAAGAGGTGTTATGCAGCATAATATTGAGACTATTGGAAAAATCACCCGTATTGACTTAACAGCAAGAAGAATCATCACCCCTCCATTTGGTGGTGTCATTTCTTATATTGCAGATAAATATGATGGAGACGAAGTGACTGAAGGCGAGTTACTTTTTGCAATGACTTCACCGACATTACAGGAACAACAGTTGCAATTTCAAGGGCTTTTAAAACAGGGTAATAGCTTAGGGGTTTCATTAATAAAAGCTCAACTAATCAGTGCTGGACTTACCTCTGAACAAATTTCAAAATTACAATCAGGTCATCCGGCTAACTTTTCTGTTGAAATTTATGCTAAAGAAGCTGGCTATATTTTTTCACGCCGAGGAGATGTAGGAGATTCCATTCCTTCTGGATTTACTGTATTTAATATTGGTAGTAATTACCAAGTAGTAGAAGTGACGGCTGAAATTTTTGAACGTCAATGGAACTGGGTTAAAGTTGGCCAACAAGCTAATATGGTTGTACGTGGGTTACCTGGTGTTTCTTTTAGTGGAAAAGTAGTACGTGTGGAACCTCCTGTTGGATATACCACTCGCTCGCTGGAAATCAGTTTAAAATTTAAAACGGATCACCCCGGGCTGTCCCAGAGTATGTTTGCTCATATCAGCATTATTGGTCAAAGTAGGCATAATATTTTAATGGTTCCCAGAGATACTGTGATAAAAACAGAACAACAAGACCGTGTGGTGTTATTGAAAGACAATGGTCAGTATCAGCCGGTTACGGTAATTGCAGGTGAGGAATCAGTAGGCATGGTTGAGATTCTTTCAGGGCTAAAAAATAATGATACCGTTGTTTCTTCAGGCCAGTTTTTAATCGATTCTGAAAGCAATCTGCAATCTGCAATCGGCTTTTCAGCGTATGTCAATTGATCATCCAGATGGTAATAGGTAGAGATCATTATGATTAATGCCATTATTCAGTGGTCCATCGAAAAGCGCTTTTTAATATTATTGCTTGCGTTATTACTCACTATCTGTGGAACTTATTCCCTTAAAACGATCCCCCTGGATGCAATACCGGATCTTTCAGATGTACAGGTTATTATTCGTACACATTATGCCGGACAGGTGCCCCAAGTTGTTGAAGATCAGATCACCTACCCCTTGTCAACAGCCATGTTATCAGTTCCTGGGGCTACAGCAGTCAGAGGCTATTCATTTTTTGGTGATTCTTACATATTTGTTATTTTTGCAGATAATACTGATTTGTACTGGGCCAGGTCCCGTGTTCAGGAGTATATCAGTCAAGCTTCAGAACAATTACCAAAAGGAGTAAAACCTAAGTTAGGACCTGATGCAACCGGAGTAGGCTGGATATATGAGTATGCACTGGTGGATCATTCGCATAAGCATGATCTGGCGGAATTACGTTCCTTACAAGACTGGTTTTTAAAATACGAGCTGCAATCAGTTCCTGGTGTTGCGGAGATTGCAACTATCGGCGGCATGGTTAAACAATATCAAATTGAAATTGACCCTGATAAGTTAAGAGGGTATTACCTGACTCTGGCCAATGTACGCAAAGCAATTGCAGAGTCTAATCAGGAAATTAGTGGCTCGGTACTTGAACAAGCTGAAGCCGAATATTTAGTCAGATTCAAAGGCTATATAAAAAGCATTGAAGATATAGCTCTTATCAGTGTCCCTACCTTAAAGCGTCGTTTATCTATATCCTCTGTATTGATTGGTGATATAGCCCGAAGCATACATTTAGGTCCTGCTATGAGGCGTGGGGTTGCAGACCTTAACGGGGAAGGGGAGGTGGTGGGCGGTATTGTGGTAATGCGCTCTGGTGAAAATGCCCTAAAAACCATCGAAGCTGTACAAAGAAAATTGGCGGTACTTAAAAATAGCTTACCCGAAGGTGTTGAGTTAGTTGAAACCTATAATCGGGCAGGATTAATTTCTCGTTCTATTGAAACACTCTCTGTCCGCTTAATAGAAGAGCTTATTATTGTTATCTTAATATGCACATTATTTTTATATCATTTTCGATCATCTTTGGTTATTTTAATTAGTTTACCTATTGGTATTCTCACCGCATTTATTTTTATGCGAGTTCAAGGAATTAATGCCAATATAATGTCTCTAGGTGGAATTGCCATTGCCATCGGTGCAATGGTCGATGCCTCTGTTGTGATGATTGAAAATGCACATAAACATATAGAGCGTTCTTATTTAACGAGTATTACTCGCATACAGGCTATTAGTAATGCTTGTAAAGAAGTGGGGTCACCGCTGTTTTTTTCTTTACTCATCATCACCCTGAGTTTTTTACCTATCTTTGCTCTCGAAGGGCAAGAGGCAAAGCTTTTTACCCCTCTTGCCTATACTAAAACTTATGCCATGGCATCAGCCGCTATTCTTTCGATTACCCTAGTTCCAGCACTCATGGTCTATTTTATAAAAGGAACTATTCATAAAGAGAATAACAATCCGGTGAATCGTTGTTTATATTCAATCTATCGACCGATTATCAATAAAGCCTTACTTAAACCACGAGGTGCTATTATTGTTGCTGTTTTATTAGTTGCGTCTTCTTTATGGCCTTTAAGCCAATTGGGCCAAGAATTTATGCCAGAAATGGATGAGGGAGATATTTTATATATGCCCAACACACTCCCCTCTATATCTATAGGTAAGGCGCGTGAATTGCTACAACAAACTGACCGTTTAATTAAAACAGTTCCTGAAGTTGAGCTTGTTTTTGGTAAGGTTGGCAGGGCTGATACAGCTACAGATCCAGCACCTTTAACGATGTTGGAAACCATGATTAAACTCAAGCCTAAAGGATTATGGCGGCCTGAAATGACTTTGGATAAAATCAAAGCAATACTGGATGCAAGAGTTCAGATACCAGGGATTAGAAATGCCTGGCTAATGCCTATACAAGCACGTATTAATATGCAATCTACCGGTATTAATACCCCTATTGGTATTAAAATTAGTGGTCCAGACCTCGATATACTTCAACAGCATGGAAAAAAGATTGAATCTATTTTAAGTACCCTTAAAGGTAGCAAAATAATCTACTCCGAACGTTCTTCTGGAGCAAGGTATATTGATGTGGATATTGATCGATACGCTATTGCTCATTTTGGCTTAAGTATTAGTGAAGTAGAAGAAGCTGCCAATATTGCTATCGGTGGTAGTGATATTACCTATACAGTGGAAAAAAATGAGCGTTACCCCATCAATTTGAGATACCCACAATCTCTACGAAATTCGATGACTAAACTAAAAGAACTGCCTATTATTGCAACTGAAGATACCCATATACAATTACAGGATATAGCTGAAATCCGGGTTGTTAATGGTCCCCCAGTCATTAAAAGTGAAAATGCACGTATTAATACCTGGGTTTATATTACCACTGAAGGGGTAGATTTAGGTTCGTACATCAGCAAAGCACAGCAGGCATTACAAGATCAGTTAATTTTACCTGTTGGTTATACCTTATCATGGTCTGGTCAATATACCGATATGGCCAGGGCCCAAGAAAGTATGCTCTATCTTATCCCGGTAACCTTGTTGATTATCTTGATACTGATTTACCTGAGCTTGCAAAACATAGTTGAAGCATTATTGGTTATGCTAACAATCCCTTTTTCTTTGGTGGGCGCCGCATGGTTGCTCTGGATTCTTAGCTATAATTTTTCAATTGCTGTCGCTGTGGGTTCAATTGCTTTAGCTGCCGTGGCAGCCGAGTTTGGTATTATTATGATTATTTATTTGCGAGAAGCGGTTGATAACCAAGCACAACTTACAGAAAGTGAGTTGTGCCAATCCGTTATCCGAGGAGCCGCCCTGCGGCTTAGACCTAAAATAATGACAGCCAGTGTGATTATTATTGGCTTATTACCCGTTTTAATAGGAGGAGGCACAGGTTCAGAAGCAATGAAAAGAATTGCAGCGCCAATGATTGGTGGCATGTTAACAGCTCCTCTCGTATCGATGATTTTAATTCCGGTGTTATTTTTTTTATGGCATCGAGAAAAATTATGTTTAAAAAAGACAGGTATCAATAAATGAAAAACTTACCATTAAAAGCTCTAAAATTGCTAGTAATAGGTACCTTATTACTTTTGAGTGCTTGTTCATCTCAAAAACCGATAACTAAGGTTCAATCTGCTACTCCAGAATACCAGCCAGGAGCTTATTATCAATTAATTAACCCTCCCGTCTTAGCTAATCGTACTGATAACCGGGTGGAAGTGGTAGAAATGTTTTTCTATGCTTGTCCTCATTGCTATGTCCTAGAGCCTAAACTTGCCAACTGGCTTAAAGGTAAACAAGATATTGTTGAGTTTAAACGAATACCTGCAATTCTTGGCCCATCATGGGCAGATCAAGCTAAAGCATACTATGTAGCAGAAAAGCTAAATATTTTGGATACCATTCACCCAGCCTTACTTAAAGCTATTCATGTTGAAAAAAGAAAATTTTATGATGAATATTCAGTTTTGGATTTCTTTTTAGAACAAGGGGTGGACAGAAAATCATTTATTGATGCCTATAATTCACCTTATGTTGCTGAAAAAGTTAATTTTGCTCGTGCTATGACGGTTAAATATGGTTTGCGTGGAGTACCTGCTTTGATCATAAATGGTAAATATAAAACTGCACAATTTTATACCGGTAGCCAGGAAAAAATGCTTAAAGTCGCTGATTTTTTAATTTCAAAGGAGTTATTACAAGCAGGCAAATAAAAACAACTGAATCAATTATTTAAATAGTAATGACTGGGTAGGAATGGAGTTGTAAGGTTTACTTTATTCATATTCTTTAAGCTCTAGTTATTAATAGCAATAAAATTTAACAGGAAAAAGTTATGTCAATAAAACAATATATGTCACAAATTACTTTTATAGTCTCAATCTTTGTATTATCTAACACTTTATCTGTCTCAAATGCAGAAGCCTATTCCCCATATCCAGGGAAATTAGCAGCAAAACTTGTTGCTGTTAGGAGTGCATCAATAATCGATGTTTCAGCAGAAACCTGGCCGGGTTTTACAAGGACCTTTAGTATTTCACTTGCAGGAATTGAAGTTCCAACAAATAGCCCAGATGCTAAACTTTGCCAACGTGAACTTGCAGAAAAAGCACTTAGCTTTACTGAGGGATTCTTGGAGAATGCCAAAAAGATAGAAATTCAAAATATGACTATGCAGACCAGTGCTGATCAAAATGCTGAAGCTGATATTGTTACTGATAAGGGGAGTCTTGGTAAAGCACTAAAAAGTCATGGGTTCGCACGAAAAAAAGATAAAGAAAATCAACAGCCTTGGTGTTAGTAATAAGGATGAATGGATATTAATTTAGCACGGGTTAAAGAGAATAAAAAACAGCTAGGAGCCTGTCCGAGAATAGAAACCGTCGCGAGGGAAAGCCCTTTTTCCGTACTAGTGCATGGATGCACGTAGGTAGAGCAATGCAGGAGCAATTGCCGAGCAGGTTCTCTATTCTCGGACAGCCTCCTAGCCTTGATGTAGTGAAACAAAATCAAGGGAGAATTTCGAATAAACCTTGATTCCACTTTGTTTCATCAAGACTACATAAGCTTAACTTAATGGCATTACTTCTTAACTTATATTTTTGAATACAAATGAAAACAATATTTATCAAACTATGTTTTGTAACAGTCCTTCTTAGTTTTATATCAGCTTGCACTCATGAAAATAAAACGACTGGGTTTTGGCAAGAAATGCATACCAAAAAGGCAATAAATACAGGTCTGCAGAGAACGGGACAACAAGTTTATGATTATAAGTGTTATGAATGCCATACCCGAAATACCCAAGGTGCACCTATGCCAGGGGATAATTATGAATGGAGTTTAAGGTACCGAAAAGGTATGGATGTTTTACTAGCACATGCTATTAATGGCTTTAACAGGGGCGTTATGCCAAAAAGAGGAGGCTGTAGGGATTGTAGTGAACAGGAGCTAAACAATGCAATTGTATATATGTTAAAAAGCAGTGGAATCCCTGTTGATAAATAGAAAGACCTGAAGTTTTCCAATCATTCATCGGTAGTGGGTCTAAGCTATTGATAAAGCCATTTAAAAACTATCATTATTGGGGTGCAGGTTTTAGCCTGCAAATATGTAACTTAAAATATCCTCCTAAAAGACTGTTAGCCATAAGAGACTGAAGCCTCATTATCCAGATAAATAGTTAGGTAATTTATTTTATACTCATTTTTTAATAGGAATTTCAATAATAAAATTTGCCCCTTTATCATCATTGAATGCGAATAACTTGCCCTGCATATTGTTTTCTACAATCATCTTAGACATATAAAGCCCAATCCCTGTTCCCTTACCCTCGTCTTTAGTCGTGAAATAAGGGTCATAAATTTTATTAATAATGTCAGGGTCTATACCTTTTGCATTATCTTGAACTGTCATGCTTATTCCATTAGGTGTACTATAGGCAGAAATAGTGATGTACGGTGATTTAATATGACGCTCTAGCAAGGTATCTTTAGCATTATTTAATAGGTTAAGGATAACTTGAGAAAACTCCCCTTGAAAACCTTTGATATTAAGGTTTTCTTCACAGTTGATATTGACTTCAATATTATGACTTTTAAATTGAGCTTCCAGCAGACTGGCTGTGCTATGGATTAAAGTATTGATGTTAAACCAATTCGCATATTTATTGGGTTTAAAGAAGTTGCGGAAATCATCAATGGTAGTCGACATTTTAGTAATTAAACGATCGGCTTTTTCCATGCTGTGGTCCATGGTCTGCTTATCTAACTTTCCCAGTTGATAATTAATATTTTGATTTTGCAACACCAGACTTAATGCGTTTAATGGTTGACGCCACTGATGAGCGATGGCTCCAATCATTTCGCCCATCGCAGCTAATCGGGATTGGTGAATTAATAATTGTTGCTGCTCTTGACGTTGAATAACTTCTTCTTTAACTTTTCTATCAAGGTTTTTATTTAAGGTATCCAAGTCTTGGGTTCTTTTCTTAACCTCTTGCTCTAATTGTTGGTTATAATGTTCTAATTTATTCTTAGACTGCTGTAAAGACTCAACCATTTGATTAAAACTGTTTGATAAAACCCCCATTTCATCATGTCTGACAATGCTTGAACGGACAGTTAAATTACCATTAGCCACTTGGGTGGCAAGGTTACTGATTATAGCAACAGGACTGGTTACCCAGCGCGCAAAAAAGTAGCCTATAAAAGCAATCAATACCATGGAACCGGTAAAAATATAAGCTAATTTAAGGTACATTGACTTAATATAAGTATTGTATTCATCCGTATTAAATTCAACATGCAACCAGCCCCATTTTATCCCTGAAAACTGTATAGGGTAGACAAAATGGTAACCTTCAGCCCCCCATTCCCCATGTTTGATTCTATATTCAATTTTATCAGTTTGAAAATCAGTCAACTCGGTATTCGGTTTATCTAATACTCGCCAACCTGACTGATCAACCCAAATAGTATCACCGCGCAAGGGGGCGACTGCAATAAAATGTATACTAGGATTATGTTTAAGTACTTCAACATTATGTTCTACAATAAAGCCAAAATCATTGGTAATAACCGCATCTGAACTGGCTTGGATAATTGATCGTGAAACTGTAACTCCCTGAGTGTACATGATTTGTTGTAAAGCTTTTTTTTGCATAGGAATCATCATAAAAGCAAAAAAAGACATAATAACTAAGACCAAGCTAGCAAAAACACTAAAAACTTTAAAAAAAAACTGACTTCTGATATTTAGAGTCATATCACCCTCATTTCCTGGTTAAAGACTGGTGCTGTTGAAGAGTTGCTCTCATTGCTTATAATTGTTGTTTTAACTGTTTATCTAACTGATGTAAATTAACAAAAGGTGTTAATGACTCCACTTTACATCTTTTAATCGTAGACATTTTAAAATTATGTAATATTTCCTGTGATTTTATCGAGTCATTTAATTTTAAGGCCTTATCTATAAAAAGTTTTCGAGTGTTTTCTGGAACTTGGTAATAAAAAATACTGTAGTTGGGTGAGTCAATGGGAAAATAATCATTATTTCTTTTTAATTTGTGGGTTTAATTCAACCATTAGAGCCTCTTGCAAAACTCTAAATTTCACAGAGCTGTATTTACTAATAATTCTTATTTGTATTTTACATAGAGCCAAAAACACTTTATTGTTCTAAGCTCCCATTCTTCCACTGCTTTTTATGTTTTTTCCTTGGTTTAGGGTATACCTTCCTATTTCCGTCCTATTGGAATACTTTTTACTTGTTTTTTGAGCGAAATAAGGTTGCTTTACTCAAGAAAGCACATCATTTGATTACCCGTCAACGCTAAAATCCCACTTTTTCGTTCCCAGCCACAAATGCGCCTAAGTGAAATATCTGTGTTTAACCTGTCGAGTAAAGCTCGCGTTGTTGGTATATTGTCAATCATTTTTGCAACAAAAGCTCTTGCTATAGCCGTTCAGTCTTCAGGTGGGCGACATGGATAACCGTAACTGGATAGAATAAACTCTTCTATCCGTATTAATTCCAACGTTGTGATTAATTTTTGCTGTTTAGCGGTTAATTCCCCTAGCTCTTCTGATAGCCATGGAAATAATGAGGTTTGAATGTTCAACCAGCTTTGTGATAATGTATCTACTAACTTACTCATTTATCGGTACTTTTAAATTGTTTTTAGGCTTCCTATTTTACCCTTTATGAGTAAGTTTTTCTTTTTTTAGCAGTCTCTGCTAAGAATATTATTCGTTTTCATTAGTTTTGCAAGTGGCTCTATAAATTATATTTTTAAGATGAAATATGCAATACAAATTAATGTAAGCCCATATGTCTCAAATACTGGGTATTCAGCTTACCAGTTTATTAGAACAGCCTTACAATTAGACCATGAAATATTTAGAGTGTTTTTTTATCAAGAAGGAATTTACCATGCTTTTAAATACGCTACCCCCCCCGATGATGAATTACAAATAACTAAAAAATGGACTGAGTTGTCCAGGCAATACAATATTGATTTAGTTGTTTGTATTTCAGCAGCACAAAGACGAGGTTTATTGTGTGAAGATGAGGCAAGCAGGCAAGGGAAGGTAGACCAAGATTTAGCTGAAGGCTTTAGAATATCTGGGTTGGGGCAGTTATTAGAGGCAACATTGCTAGCAGATCGTTTTATACAGTTTGGGTAATTAAAAACAACAATGAAAAAGTTTCTATTTGTGATGGATAAACCGCCTCATAGTGGTATTCAGTTACAAGAAAAATTAGATCTGATTTTAACCACGGCCGCTTTTGATCAAAAAGTTGCTTTGTTATTTATAGATGATGGGGTATTTCAGATAAAAAAAGGTCAGCACCCCGAAACACAAGGTTTAAAAGAGACATCAGCCATATTTAATGCACTGGAAATATATGATGTTAATAAAATTTATACAGAGGTCGAGTCATTACAACAACGAGGAATGAAACCCAGCGACTTAAGTTTGCCAGTAAAAGAATATTATCGAAAAGATATTAATGAGTTGATGCAGAGCTATGATCTTGTGCTGTAGAAGAAAAGGATGTTAGGAACGTGTATGGAATAACTTCCCGAAATTATAACGTAGGGTTTTTGTTTCAGATGGAATGATCTCATCAGGCGCATAGCTGGCTACGCAACGAATGAGACCATTCCATCTGGAGCAAAAAGACAAGTTAGAAATCGGGAAGTTGTTTCATGCACGTTCCTTAGCAAAGTAGAGGTAAATGTTATCCTAACGGTTTCTCGTTCCCATCGTCCCCGGTGGGAATGCATACGACACTTTTGTCAGGCACGGTATGTATTCCCACGCTGGAGCGTGGGAATGAGAGAACTTCCAAAATTTCTTGCGTGCTTTATTAACTTACTTGGTTAATGCATCAACTGAACTGTTAATTTTATCAGCAACTGCTTTATCAGTCTTTTTAATTGTTTCAGAGGCTGTGGCTTTAGCATTATTTGTTGTTGTTTTGACCACATCAGATACTTTATTTACCACATCTTTTGTTGCATCCACCGCAGCTGATTTAGTTTGTTGAGCAGCTTCATCAGTCACTGTTGTCGATACCTTGTCGGCTGCTGCCTTTACCGCTGTTTCTGGTTTAGCAACAGGTGCTGGTGTAGGAATAGCCTTAGGTAAAAAAACTTCAACTTTTGCTTGTTTACGTAAATCTGTTAAGAAACTTTGCATTTTTTTGCGTTGTAGCATTGGACGAATACGTTCTTTGACAGATTCAAAAGGAGGTGGAGTTTGTGCTCTTGAGCCTTCCCTTAATATGACATGGTAACCAAACTGAGTTTTAACGGGAGTTAGAGTGAATTTATTGTCCTCCAAAGCAATAACAGCTTCAGAAAATGGAGCGACCATTTGCCCTGCGGCAAACCAACCTAAATCTCCGCCTTGTGGGCCTGAAGGGCCAGTAGATTTTGCTTTTGCTAACTCTGCAAAGTCAGCACCTTTAGAAAGTTCTGCAATAATATTGTTAGCTTCTTCTTCTGTTTTTACCAAAATATGACGTGCTTTGTATTCAGTTCCTGATGCCGCGACATTTTTATCATACTCAGCTTTTATATCTGCATCCGTAATAGGGTTGGATTTTAAGAAATCTTCAACAGCAGCCTGGGTCAATAAACCTGTTTTGATGGTTTCAAGTTGTGTTGTGTACTTAACCGTTTTATCCAATTTCTTTTTAAGTGCTTCTTGAAGTAATAACTCACGTTGAATTAACTCTTCAACCAATTTCTCTTTAGGAAATGATTGACCGGGTTGACGTTTGTTTAATTCACTTTCTATGCCGGCTAAAGTTGCTTTACTAATGTATTTGCCATTAACAACAGCAACTGAATCTTCTTTTGAAATGACAGGTGTATTATTGTTATCTGGTTTTTTTTCATTACAAGCAGTCAGTAATATTGTGCTAGCCAATAAAACAAGAGGGATAATTTTCTTATTCATTTAGGGTTCCTTATGTATTTTCAGATGGAGTTAAAGCATTAATACCTAATGCATGAATTTCAGTTTTCATTAAGTCAGATAATGCCTGATAAACTAATTGATGTCTTTGTACCAAGGTTTTGCCTTCAAATACTTCGGCAATAATGGTTACATTATAGTGTCCAGCACCTTGTTGGGCACCTGCATGTCCAGCATGAGCTGAGCTATCATCAATAATTTCTATTAGCTCAGGCTGAAGAGATTCGTTAAGTTTTTGTTTAATTAATTCAGCTGTCATTGTGGAAATATTTGTTTAAAAGGTTTAACGGTAACATTTGTATATACGCCTGCTACAACATAGGGGTCAAAATCTGCCCAGCTTTGAGCATCTTCTAAACTGGCAAATTCTGCAATAATAAGGCTTCCAGTAAAACCAGCCTGTCCTGGTGTATTACTATCAATAGCAGGGTGAGGACCGGCAATAATTAAACGACCTGCATCTTGTAATTCTTGTAATCTTTTTAAATGTGCTGGACGTGCGGATTGTCGTTTACTAAGACTGTCCTCAACATCTACACTCAAAATAGCGTAAAGCATGGTGATTAATCCTCGGTATTTGGGATGTGTTTATAGATGAAAAACATTTGAATAACAATAAAAACTAGCATAAGGCCAGGAACACCAAAAGTTTTAAAAGTAACCCAGTCATCCGTATTATAGTTCTGCATAACGTAAATATTAATTCCGCCAACAGATATAAAGAATGTTGCCCAAGCAAGGTTAAGTTTGTTCCATATTGAGGCAGGAAGTTCAATGCTGGCCCCCATCATTCGTTCAACAAAAGTTTTTTTACCAAAAAACTGACTGCCTAAAAAGGAAAGTCCAAATAGCCACTCAATAACCGTTAATTTCCATTTAATAAACTGCTCATCCTGTAAGTAAATAGTGGCTCCACCCATTACAACAATTAAACCTAAAGTAATCCACTGCATGGTTTCAACCTTTTTATGCATAAACCAGCTTATTCCCACTTGAATAATGGTTGCAACAATAATGACAGCTGTTGCTGTATAAATATCGTATAGTTTGTAGGTAATAAAAAATAAAATAACGGGAATAAATTCTAAAAGTTGTTTCATGGTTAATTAAGGTGATATTAATAAAGACTAGGCGAATAGATCAATGCCTGAAATAAGTTCTGATCTTTGAGTTTTTAATGTTTGAGTGTTTTCTTGAATGTAAGCATTAACAGCATAAGCTGTACGTGAATTAGAAAGAACCTTTTTTTGTTGTTCAATATTATTAGAGATTAACTCTAATGTGGGGGCATCAATTTTTTTATCAAGCTGACTAATATTAGAACCTGAAGAAAGTGAGTTGGGTTCAGTATTTTTAGCTTTCTGACTATCTAAAGAGGAAGAAGGTTCATTTCTATTTTTAGAATTATAGCCTGCAGGGATAAAGGCAAGAGATGAACTGTGAATTCGCATTTTATTCAGATCAATATAAGATGTTTTTACAATTATACATGAGTTAATAGATGTTTCTGCTAGAATGTTAATTTTTTAGGAATATATCATGGATAAATCAACTCAAACAGAGATAGAAGCCGCCGCATTTCGAAGATTAGTTTCTCATTTACAAAAACAAACAGAGGTGCAAAATATTGATTTAATGATTTTGGCTGGGTTTTGTCGTAATTGCTTAGCTAAGTATTTAACAGCTTCAGCTCAAGAGCAAAATATTTCACTGGATTATGAGGATGCAAGAGAGCATGTTTATGGTATGCCCTATAGTGAATGGAAAGAAAAGTTTCAAGTAAAAGCAACAGCAGAGCAACTAGCCGCGTATGAGCAAAGAAGAGCAAAGTGATAAGTCGGCCTTTGCCGATATGTTTTCTGGAGTTATTGGGCAAGAATATGAAATGTTAAAGCTTATTTGTCCATTAGCGACTGAAATGAGTCGTTTAGTGGGAATAGCTGTCAACAAGTATGCTGGGTTAAATCCTGAGCCGCTTAATATAGTTGAGTTAGGTGGGGGTACGGGAATTACTACGCTTGCAATATTGCTCGCGAATAAAAATCTTTCTGTTCTGAGTGTTGATAATGAACCTGCCATGCAATCTCAGGCACAAGCGAGTTTGGATCAATGGGTTAAACAAGAACGCTTAAAGTTTTCTGCAGATGATGCACTAACAGCATTAAAAGCAATTAAATCAAAGAGTGTTGATATGCTGGCATCGGCCTATACTCTGCATAATTTTCAGCAGGATTATAGACAACAAGTACATCAACAAATTTATAGGGTATTAAAACCAGGCGGACAGTTTGTTAATGGCGATCGTTATGGATTGGATGATATTTCTAAACATACTCAGACAGTACAACATGAAATAGCCGCGTACTTTAAAGTATTGAGCCAGTTAAAGAAACTGGATGTTTTAGAACATTGGATTATTCATTTATTCAATGATGAATCTGAAAATCATATTATGAGGGAATCTGTTGCTCTACAACAATTAAAAGCGGCAGGGTTTACTAATATAACATTAACGAACCGTTTAGAAGTCAATGCTTTAGTAACAGCTACAAAATAAAATTTAAAATTTTACCCAAAACATTAAAGAATAGGGTAGGTCTTTTCTTAATTGTAAAAGATGATTCAGTCATGGCTAGACCGATAAGAATAAAATTTTAGGAGCATTGTATTAGCCATCAAGCAAAAAGCAAGGCCAGACATTTTTTTTGAGACCTTTTTTGTGCGATAAAAGCTAAACTTCTTTGTTTTTCTCTAGTACGGTTTCTTATAAATTTATATATGTTATTGATAATAAAATGAATATATAGAATATTACGAAATTATGGGGTTGAGATAGATGGAATTCGGTCTATATATGATAGTAGGAAATTCTGTCTAATAAACTGTTAGCTGCACAAAATAATCACACATAGGAAGTAACCTGAAATATGGCAAATAAGAACAAGCATCTACATAAAGCATCCAAAGCAAAAAAAGATGAGTTTTATACGCAGTTGTCAGATATAGAAAAAGAGTTAAGGCATTACAAACGCCACTTTAAGGGCAAGGTTATCCTTTGTAATTGTGATGACCCGCGTGTGAGTAATTTCTTCCACTACTTTGCTTATAATTTTGAAAAATTAGGACTTAAAAAATTAATTACTACTTGTTATAAAAACCAAAATATGGATTTGTTCAGTCAAAACGATGCTGAACATGCAATTTATTTGGAATACGAGGGGGATAAAAATGGAAATAATGTACCAGACCCAGATGAAATTGGCATCAAGCACTTCAAAGGTGATGGTGATTTCCGTAGCGAAGAATGTATTGAGCTACTAAAGCAAGCGGATATTGTCGTAACTAACCCACCATTCTCATTATTCAGAGAGTATGTCGCTCAATTAATTGACTATGGAGCCTCTTGCAAAACTCCAAATTTCACAGCCCTATATTTGCGAACAATTCTCATTCGTATTTTTTAAAAAAATAATCTCCTCTTTTTTTGTCTTTATCTGTTCTTGGATCTTATTTTTCAGTTTTTTTCTAAATTT